>NZ_KV830626.1:0-117904 GCF_001836805.1 Staphylococcus sp. HMSC062A01 | reverse complement strand
TTTAGTCATCAGTCCAATTTATTATAGAGCCAAATATTCATAAAAAAACACTGACAAAAGCATTGCTTTCGTCAGTGTGTCGAATCTATTTCTTATAAGAAACGTTTAGCAGCGACAGAAATTGGTGGAATTTCGTCGAAGTCTAATTTTTTATCTTCAGTAATTGATCTGTAAGCCCATTTACCATAGTTGATTGCTTCTTCATTAACAATTTTACCTGGTAATGGTGCAGCATTTGGATCAACATGTACATCAACGATTGTTGGTACATTTTCATTTAACGCTGCTTCTACTACTTCATCGATACGGCTAGGATCTTTTAATACATAACCTTTACCGCCTGCAGCTTCAGCGAATTTAGCATGGTCCATATCAGAGAAATCAATGGCATATTCTAATTCACCTGCAGCTTGTTGTTCATATTTAATAAATGATAATTGTTTGTTATTCATAACAAAAATTGTCATTGGTAAGTCATATTGAACAGCAGTTGCAAAGTCTTGCATTACCATTTGGAATGCGCCGTCACCGCTAATTGAGATAGCTTGACGTTTAGGGAAAGCGATTTTAGAAGCAATTGCTCCTGGAAGTCCGCAACCCATTGTACCTAACCAAGAAGAAATAATAAATTTATTATTTACTGATAAGTTTAGGTAACGTGTTGACCAAACTGTAGATGTACCTACATCGATTGAGAATACAGCATCATCGTCACTATATTTACTAATTGATTTCATTAAACGTTCTGGGCGGATTGGTGTGCTTTCTTGATTCATATCTTGTTCCATCCATTTATCCCAAACAGCTTTACGTTCTAATGTTTTTTCTAAGAATGGGCGTTGAGGTACGTGTTTGATAACATCAGTTAATTGATGGAAAGCAAGTTTCGCGTCACCAACGATACCAACATTGACACTGAAACGATGTCCAATTACATCTGGGTTTGTATCAATTTGAATTGCTTTAATATTTTTCTTAGGTAGGTAGTCAACGTAAGGGTAGTTAGTACCTGCCATGATTAATAAATCGGCATCTTGAATTGTTTGGTAAGATGTTTTTGTACCGATTTTACCTAAGTTACCGATGCTATATGGGTGATCATCAGGAATGATTGTTTTAGCTGGTAACGTATGAATTACTGGAATTTTAGCCGCTTCTACAAATTCACGTAATTCATCTTTAGCATTTTGTGCACCTACACCAATAATCATTACTGGTTTTTTACTTTTATCGATTAATTTTGCAGCTTTTTTAATGCTACGTAATGTTGGAGTTGGTGCTTTTGGTTTAGTAGTGTCTATAGCACGATGAGTTGTGTCTTTAATTTTTTGAGTTAATAAGTCATTAGGACATACAACTACTGCTACACCACGTTTTTCATATGCTGTACGAATAGCTTCGTTAACAATTTCAAATACGTTATCACCTTTTTGAATTTGGTGATTATATACAGATACATCTGAAACCATATCAGTAATGTTTGTTTCTTGGAAAGCTTTTGTACCTAATAAAGTACTATTTGTTTGACCTGCTAAAATTAATTGAGGTACGCGATCCATTTTTGCATCGTACATACCATTTAATAAGTGAACGATACCAGGACCACCAATACTTAATGCTACCCCAATTTTACCTGTCATTTTAGTGTATGAAGCTGCAGCTAAACTTGCTACTTCTTCATGACGTACATGATAGAATTTAAATGAGTCTCTAACAGTACGTAAACTATCTACTACTGCGTCAATTGAATCCCCTGGAATACCATATAAGTGATCAATATCCCATGCTTCTAACGCTTTAACTAATGCTTCGTTTGCTTTTATCTTCGCCATTATTACAATAGCTCCTTTCTCTTTTTAAACGAGTACAATATATATATTCCCTTTAGTAGAATAAAATAATCATAATTGGAATAAGTATCGAACTAATTACAGCAGTTAATATCATTCCAATTGAACTGAATGCACCAGATTCATTATCGTGTTCTAATGCTTTTGCGGTACCAAAAGCGTGTGATGCATTCCCATATGTTAACCCTCTGGCAATAGAGGTCTTAAAATTACCTAATTTCAATAACATTGATCCCATCATACTACCTATTAAACCTGTAGTTATAATGAATAATACTGTAATCGTATCAGTACCACCTAATTCCTGTGATACTTCGATACCTACAGCAGCTGTTATTGAACGTGGTAATATTGTTACTATCGTCTCCTCGTCGTAACCCAATAAGTTTAACGAGGTAAACACTAACATAAAATTAAGTATTACGCCAACCATCACGCTTGAAAAGATAATACTTAAATTCTCAATAATTTTATGTCGATTCTTATATAGTGGGTAAGCTAAACATACAACAGTGGCATTCAATAAATGATTGATCCATTTACCACCTGTCATATAATCATGATAGTTTTGATGTGTTAACAATAATACAATAATGACACCGACCGAACCTACTAACGCTGGGTTCAAAAATGGATTATCATATTTTTGTTGTAGCTTTTTTGCAGCAAAATACATAACGACGGTCAACAATATCATTAAGATAGCTTGAATGAATGTCATACTATTGACGACCTCTCTTAACGTTAGGTTGTTTAACCATTTTTTCAGCGATGTAACCAGAAGCTAGTGCAACGCAACTTGTACCTACAATAATTAATAAGAAGAAAATGATATAACTCTTTGTAATATCAGAAGCAACATCCATTATTCCTACTACAGAAGGTATAAAGAAAAACACCATTGTAGCTAATAGAAATTCTGCGCCGTCAGATATCCAATTCATACGTATCACTTTCAGTTCAAGTAAAATGTACAACATTATCATGCCTACGATACTTCCAGCTAGTGGTATATGCAATAATGTTTGCAATAAACTACCTAAGTAACTAATGACTATGATAATGGCAATTTGTATGATAACTTTTGAAATAAATAATACTTTTTTCAAGATGACTGACCTCCCACTAAAATATGTCGAAATTGTTACAGTGAAATTTAAACCTACATTCATCATTCTAATTCAACCTAAGTAAATAGAAAAATATCCATTTTAAATACCACCTATAGTTTTTTTCTATGTAATCGCTTTAACAACTATACGTATTGGTGTGATTGAATTTCGATGACAATATTATTGCGTTCGGAACGAACCCAACATATGCAAATAAAAATAGAGAAGCGTTTCGTTTAAACGCTTCTCTATTTTTATTTACCTATTTATTCTGCTTGTTGTTATGAAGTATTATTTAGTCATATTTTAATCTCTTGCTCATAAATTCTATCCATTTAGAGGTAGCGTGACTTAACAGTTTATCCTTTTTCCAAATTGCACCTAATTCCCAACTCATTCCAGTATCCTCAATCTTAATACTTCTGATATTGTCTTTGAGCATGTTAGCGATGTGCTCTGGTAAGATACTTACACCTAAACGTGCTAGCAACAGATACTCAATAAAGTTCCATTGCGAGACATTTGAAACCGTATTTGGGAGAAAACCTGCATTTTTAGCTGCGGCAATAATTTTATCATTAAGGTAAAAGTCTTCGTTAAACAATATAAAATCTTCATTCTTAAGTTCTGCCATTGTAACAGAATCACGTGCTGCAAGGTCATGTTCTTTACTTACAACTAATCTCAAATCTTCACTATATAACGGTAAACAGTCAAAGACGTTCTCATCTATTGGAATTGTTGTAATTCCAATATCAATTTGATCATTAATAAGTCGCGTCTCTATAGATTTACCGCCACTTTCATTTAAATTATACGTAACGTTTGGATAGAGCTTGTGAAACTCCCCTAGTATGTAGATAAATTGTTGCATGTCCATTACTGCAGACATACCTATATTGATATGACCTGTTTCTAATCCTAATAGCCCATTAATTTCGAAAGGAATATTATCATATAACGCTATAATTTCCTCACACTTTTTATAGAATATTTTACCCGCATCAGTGAGTACGAGGTGACGCTTTTGACGATCAAATAATGTCATTTTCAATTCATTTTCTATATCTTTAATTGCTTTACTAATCGTCGGCTGCGCTATGTATAGAGATTTCGAAGCATTTGTCATACCACCTTGATTAACTACTTCCATAAAATATTTCATATGTTTGATGTCCAAATGCTCACCCTCTTTGTTCATTATTGTAATTTCATTATACACGAAATATTTTGAGAAAATAAAAATATGTAAAGTTAAACTAAATATTTCCGAGAACAAGTCTAATTCAAATTCAATGTCAGACCCTATATGTTTCATTATAAAAAAATGTTATAATCACATAGGCTCAAATTGATTGAAGAGGTGAGGCATTGAGCTTTTACGAATTTATGCAAAATTTCGTTGGTGATGACACACCATTAGGTGAATTGGTAAATTGGATTAATCAAGATAGCAATTTCCCTAGAGAAGTGAAGAGCCAAGCAGAAGTATTGTCATATTTTCGAAATAATCCATGTTCAGAAAACATACCCGTGACTATCGTTAAAAGAGCATTGGCTGTTTTTAACCAATTCACAAATGTATGATTTCTAACTTGTTATTATACATCATGGACGTATCATCTCACCAAGCGCCTTTATGGCGCTTTTTTTGGGAGTGGGACAGAATTTTATTTGAATTCGTTGTATCCCCAGCTTGCATTGCTTGTAGAATTTCTTAGTGAAATTCTTTTTGCTAGGGCCCCGATCCCCAGCTTGCATTGCTTGTAGAATTTCTTAGTGAAATTTTTTTGCTGAAGCCCCGCACACCCCGCAAAGATTACTAGAGCTGAGAATAGCTGATTAGCGCATCTTCTCAGTTCAGTCAGCTACTGCGAATATAATAGGTGAATTTAATATATTATTTTTATTTCTAAGCGCCTTAATGGTGCTTTTTTTATAGGGTAAACTTCAAATCAATTTCACATTTAAAATTAAGTAATGCTTTGAACTTTAAGACATTACCGTGTTGCTATCTTAAATTGTGTAAAATTACTTTAATGTAAAATAAGTTACAAATTACGCTGTTATATTTCATATATATTACAGTTACTTGTATAATTCGTTTCTTATATTGTATTAGACCTTTTTAACGAATATGATTAATACAGTTTTTAATTCTTTTATATTTTGAAGGGAACAAAAATGAAATTTAAAAAATTATTTTCACGTCTTTTACTCGCTACTGGAATCATGTTCGCAGGGACTTTTACATATCAAAACATTGAACACACGCACGTATCTGAAGCCGCTTCATATAACTACTATACGAAAGGTCAATGTACTTGGTGGGCATACCAACGTCGTGCTCAACTAGGTAAACCAATATCAAATCGTTGGGGAAATGCAAAGAACTGGTATTACAATGCACAACGCTCTGGTTATAGAACTGGTCACACGCCTAAACGCTACGCAGTAATGCAATCTACTGCAGGATATTATGGCCACGTTGCTGTAGTTGAGCGTGTATATAGTAACGGTAGTATTAAAGTTTCTGAATACAATTACAATAGACCGAATGCATACGGAACTCGCTACTTAAGTAAATGGTCTGCACGTAGTTATAATTACATCTACTAAAATAAATAATGACATATAAATGATAAATAAAAGCCACTATTTATGAATCGAGGTATTGAATTAAGTACCTCACTCATAAGTAGTGGCTTTTCTATATATTGTTATTGTTGTCGTAAATCTTTTAAAATTTGTTGAGCCGTAGCAGTATTTGCTTTAGGCGCAGTTTTCAATGCTTCGGCAACACGAGCAATCTCATCACCTTGAGCACCTACTACGATTGCTAATGATTTGTATTGTAAACTCATATGACCTTTTTGAATACCTTCAGAAACTAAGGCTCTACATGCTGAAAAGTTCTGTGCCAATCCTACAGCAGCAACAACTTGACCTAATTCTTGTGCTGATTGAACATTTAATAATTCAAGTGATGCTTTCGCAATTGGCAATACTTTCGTACCACCACCAACAATTGCTAATGTCATCGGTACTTCTATTGTTCCGACTAAGCGACCACGTTCTTTATCAAACTTCCAAGTCGCAATACCTCTATATTGTCCATCACGACCGGCATATGCATGTGCACTTGCTTCTGCTCCGCGTGTATCATTACCAGTTGCTAAGACTACGGCGTGAATACCATTCATAACACCTTTATTGTGTGTTGCAGCACGATGTATATCGACTTGTGCTAGTACAGAAGCACGCTCCATGCGTTGTGCTACTTCTTCACCAGAACGATCACCTTTATTTAAATCTTTGATATCAATTTCACCTTGAACTCGTACTACTGAGGCTGTGGCATGGTTAGACAAAATGCTCATAAGCACATCGCGATCTGGAAACTCATTGTTCATATGTGCAGTTATAGCTTCCAAGATTGTATTAAGCATATTGGCGCCCATTGCATCTTTAGTATCTACAAATACTTTTAAAGACAATAGTTGATTCTCTGGGAACGTATCAATTTCAATACGTCTGTATCCACCACCACGTTCTATAATTGATGGGTAAGCTTCAGCTACAATCTGTTCAATTTGTGGTTCTAAATCGTAAATTGCTTGTGCCAAGTCATCGGTATCACTTACGTCATCAAATACAATTTGACCAATCATTAGTCGTTCACTCTTAATAGTTTTAAAACCACCTGTATTATTGACTAACTTAGCGCCATAACTTGCAGCAGCTACTACAGAAGGTTCTTCAACCATCATCGGTACAACATATTCTTTATCATCGACAATGATTTTAGGTAATAAACCTACAGGCAATGTGCCTTGACCAATTACATTCTCAATTAAGCTATTCGCAACTTCTTCATTAATTAATGGATTTTTTAGTAAAACATCATAATTAGCATCTGTTAACCATCCATAATCAACAAGTTGTTTTAATTTATCTTCACGAGATAAATGTCGAAATTTCTTATCTAAACTCTTCATAGCATTATTCCCCTTTATCAATCATTAGAGCGATACCTAATCCTCCACCAATACATGCTGTAGCAATACCCGTACGTTTATTTTCTTGTTCAAGTGCGTTCACTAAAGTAGTGACTAATCTAGCACCACTGGCACCAATTGGGTGTCCTAGTGCAATAGCACCGCCATAGATATTTAATTTTTCATCTGGAATATGCAAATTGTCTTTGACTGGTATACTTTGTGCGGCAAATGCTTCAGTCATTTCTACAATATCAACATCATCGATTTTGCTATCCGTTTTATCAAGTAGTTTCTCAACAGCATAGAATGGTGCATAGCCCATATATTGAGGATCACAACCTACTTCCGCATAATCTCCAACGATTCCTAAAATGTCGTAACCATGCGCTTTAGCATATGATTCCTCCATTAAAATGAGTGCAGATGAACCATCGTTAATACTTGAAGCATTACCACCAGTTACTGTTCCATCTTCTTTGAAAATTGTCTTTAATGTTGCAAGCTTCTCGACACTACTATTTGGACGAACACCTTCATCAGAAGTCATTTGTTCCCCTTCCGCGTCAGTCATACCGATAATTTCATTATTAAATTTACCATCTTGCGTCGCTTTAGCAGCTTTAGCTTGTGAATGGTTTGCGAACTCATCTTGCATTTCACGCGTGATGTCATATTTTTCAGCTATGTTCTCAGCTGTTACACCCATTGGTACATAATGAAAGGCATCTGTTAAACCATCATGCATAAAGCTTTCCACTGGTTCTTGACCTTCTTTTAAGATTAATTGTGGGGCATTTGTCATACTTTCAACTCCACCCACTGCAACAATATCCGCTTCACCTAGTTGAATTAACTGTTTCCCTAATATAATTGCTTTAAGACCTGATCCACATACCTCATTAATTGTCATAGCTGGTGTTGTATCAGGTACACCCGCTTTAATCGCAATTTGACGTGCTGGATTTTGTCCTACACCACTTTGTAGCACGTTACCAAAGATAACTTGTTGTATTATATTAGGGTCAATATTTGCTGAATCGATTGCACCTTTCAAAGCTGTCGTTCCCAATTCAACTGCAGAATAATTTCTTAATTTACCTTTATATCTACCGATTGGCGTTCTTTTAGCACTAACTATAGCAATTTTTTTCATTCTTTATCTCCTTATATGTAGTTTATATATAAATTGTAATTTAGTTATTTAATTTGGTAAAATAACTATTAATATGATTATTAATAATAGCCGATAGAAGTTATCTCACACTCAATGTTATACCATGCAGTTTCACGTATTTTATTATATTACTATATTAAACGACATGCGTTATTGCATTTAACTTTTCGTATGAAAACGCTTTCTATTAGTGAGCATTTTAAATGAAATTGTCTCAAAATGCTACTATTAATATGAATTATAAAATTAGAATAACGAAAGGATGTAGTGCCCGTGAGTATAGGAATCGATAAAATTAACTTTTACGTACCTAAATACTATGTAGACATGGCTAAGCTTGCAGAAGCTCGCCAAGTTGATCCAAATAAATTTTTAATTGGGATTGGTCAAACTCAAATGGCAGTCAGTCCAGTATCACAAGATATTGTATCTATGGGGGCTAATGCTGCTAAAGATATTATAACAGATGATG
The DNA here is from genome assembly GCF_001836805.1 of Staphylococcus sp. HMSC062A01. NCBI lineage: Bacteria > Bacillati > Bacillota > Bacilli > Caryophanales > Staphylococcaceae > Staphylococcus > Staphylococcus sp. HMSC062A01. The sequence goes on along the minus strand of NZ_KV830626.1, from coordinate 109,295 downwards.
ATAAAAAAAATATTGGAATGGTCATTGTAGCAACTGAATCTGCAATCGATAATGCAAAAGCTTCTGCAGTACAAATTCACAATTTACTAGGTATTCAGCCATTCGCACGCTGCTTCGAAATGAAAGAAGCTTGCTATGCTGCAACACCTGCAATTCAATTAGCTAAAGACTACATTGAGAAACGACCTAATGAAAAGGTACTTGTTATCGCAAGTGATACAGCTCGATATGGTATTCAATCTGGTGGCGAACCGACACAAGGTGCTGGTGCCGTAGCTATGTTGATTTCAAATAATCCAAGTATCTTAGAATTGAATGATGATGCCGTTGCATATACTGAAGATGTGTATGACTTCTGGAGACCAACTGGACATAAATATCCATTAGTTGCCGGTGCATTATCTAAAGATGCATATATCAAATCATTCCAAGAAAGTTGGAACGAATATGCTCGACGTGAAGGAAAAACATTATCTGACTTTGAGTCATTATGTTTCCACGTACCTTTCACTAAAATGGGTAAGAAAGCTTTAGACTCAATTATCAATGATGCCGATGAAACGACGCAAGAACGTTTAACATCTGGATATGAAGATGCAGTATATTATAATCGTTATGTAGGTAATATTTATACTGGGTCTTTATATCTAAGTTTAATTTCATTATTAGAGAATAGATCGCTTAAGGGTGGTCAAACTATTGGATTGTTTAGCTATGGATCTGGTTCTGTAGGAGAATTCTTTAGTGCTACGCTAGTCGAAGGCTATGAAAAACAATTAGATATTGAAGGACATAAAGCCTTATTGAACGAACGTCAAGAAGTTTCAGTTGAAGACTATGAAAGTTTCTTCAAGCGATTCGATGATTTAGAATTCGACCACGCTACTGAACAAACAGATGACGATAAGTCTATTTACTACTTAGAAACTATTCAAGACGATATACGTCAATATCATATTCCTCAATAACATTGACATTAATTAAGAGGCGTTCGAGACAAGAGCAATTTAGGCTCTTGTCTCGAACGCCTCTTAATTAATGGGTAAATATAAAGGTGTTATGGTTTAGTTGAATTTTTAGGTCTATACAATTTAGTCATATCTACTTTCTCAAGTTCAAGTAATTTAATTTTATGATTAATCGTGCCACCATATCCTGTTAAACTTCCATCTTTTCCAACCACGCGATGGCATGGAATAATAATAGAAATCGGATTGCTACCTACTGCACCACCTACTGCTTGTGCAGACATATTCGGCTTATTACGTTCTTCACCTACGCGTTTCGCTAGATCACCATACGTTTTTAATTGTCCATATTCTATTTCTTGTAGCTTTCGCCACACACTTTTTTGAAAATCAGTGCCTTCCGGTTTAATTGAAAAATCAATTTGCGGACGATTTCCTGAGAAATATTCATTTAACCACTCAACCACTTTTTTAAAAATTTCTAAATCAGGATTTGTTGGATGAGTAACCGTTGTGTCACTATATTTATAGAGTACATGTGTAAGTGACTCACCATCACTAATGAGTTCTAAATTTTGTACGGGAGATTCGTAAAGCATTGAATAAGACATCATACCACTCCTTTCTGACCATTATGAAGAAGTTTCATGTCAAAGTACAACGGGAAGTATGTTATTACTTAAAATAATGGAGGTGTTAAAATGGCTGGTTTAAATAAAGATGATGTTGATTTACATTTTAATACCAGTCAATTTAATGAAGATGATCATGCGAAGCAAATTTCATTCTTCTACAAAGCCCTATACCAAATCAACGATATCGTACTGGGCATTATATTTTTAATAGGTAGTTTTCTATTTTTTTGTGACCAAACAATGGATTGCCGGCACGATACTATTCGTAGTTGGAAGTATTCAAATGACAGCACGACCTGTGATCTCTTTTGTCCATGACATGAAACTGTCTAAATATTACAAACGCAAATATAAACGGCTCCTATAGGAAGAGAAGCAACATTAATAGGTATAAGCGTATGAATCTAACACTTGTAGAATCATACGCTTATTTTGTTTGCGCTAGAACCAGTCCTTCTTTTTGAAAAGAGTAATGAGTGAAACAACAACCACTAATGAAGTAGCAATAAAGACGAAATAACTATAATGCCAATCAAGTTCTGGCATATAAGAGAAGTTCATGCCATACCAACCTGTTAAAAATGATAGCGGAAAGAATATAGACGAAATAATGGTTAAGATATCCATCACACCGTTAATTCTATTAGAACGGTAAGACTCATTATTATCTTTAATATCATCTGTGATGTGCTCACATGCCATCAACGTATCTGTTTGTCTTAATATTCTACTATGAATATGTTTAATCAATAGTTGATATTCGTGTGATACGTCTAATGGTGATTCATCTATTATTTCATTTAGGAGTTGCTCCATAGGAATGAGCACACGTTTCAGTTTAATCATTTCAGAACGAATATTATATACGTCATCCATTAATTTACGGTTATTGACTTTATCTACATTTTGATCCTCAAAAGAGAAAACAGTGTCTTCAACATGATCCACATATTTAAAGTATTGATGTGTAATCTTATCAACCATGATAGTTGTTAGTTCAATCGCAGTTATAGCTTTAGGTGACTTATTGAATGACGTAATGATATCTGATAATACATTCATAGGATATTTATGGACCGTGATTAGCCAATTACCCTTAACAGTAATACTCAATGGTTCTGCTGAGAAATTATTATGGCTAATCGCATGCAATATTAAATATAAATGCTGTTTCTGTGGGTGATTACTAACTTTAAGTCTCGTAACTGTAAATACAGATTCCTCAATGTGGTGTCTAGCAATATTGAATCGTTGAGTGAGTAATGCTTGATCGTTTTTCGTCGGATTCTCAAAATCAATCCACACAAGTTTGGCATCCTCAGGAATAGCTGAAAATATACATGCAGTATGGAAGTGATCTGCTTGGTCTTGAAAATGGACACGAATTGCCATAGTATCCCCTACTTTAGTTAAGTTTTACTCATCAATACCACTTTTCAGAAAATGAAAACAAAAGGTTAGGACTATCATGTCGAATAGGAAAGAATTCAATATTCATTCATAGTCCTAGCCCCACAATCGTCCTAACCACTTATAACAATTCATTTATACTTATCAATTGATGTCATTAGTTTTGGTTAAAATTATATAATTCATAACCTTTATCTTTAGCATATTCAATTGCTAAAATTTCTAAAACATTAATAAACGCTGGTTCATCTTTAACATTGACATATTGGAATTTCAAATTATAATCTTCAGCTGTAATTGATTTAATATCCTCTTCATTAACACCTTTTTTTTGTGCTAAACCTTTTTTAAATTTAGTAGTGCCGACACCTGATTTTAAATTATATTGACCTAATTTATTAAATAAGTCTTTTGTAATTAATTGGTAACCTGTAGAATAGCCACCTGTTTGACCAACGAAGATAGGCGTCTTTTTATCGAAAATAACATATACGCCAAATTTGTCTTGAACTTTTTCACGATCTTCTTTGCTAAATGTTAATGCATTATCTTTATCATATTTGAATAATTTTTTAAGTTGCTTCTTATTATCTTCTTTAATTTGATCTAATTGTTTAGTACCTTTCATAATTAAAATCCTCCAATATAGAATGTATTTATAAAATAAGACTTGGAAAATAAAATAAATTTATAAAAATTGCAATTTTATTTTTAGTAGTTAAACAATGTTTCTATTTGGATATCATATACCCTTTCAAAACGCTTTAAAACGCTTTACCAAATTCATTACACAATACATTTCTTATTTTTAATCAGTTTATTTTTTATACGTAATTTACATTTTTAATGTAAATGCATGTTTATTTATGTATTTATATAATCTATAATTAAATATTATGTTTCACCAAATTTATTAGATTCTTCTATCTATGTTAGGGGAGAACAATTTTGAATGATAAAGACTTACGGGTAATTAAAACTAAAAAGGCATTAACTGATAGCTTATATTCATTGCTCGAACAAGAGATGTTTACAACATTAACGGTTAATAAAATTTGTAAGCATGCTAGTGTTCATCGCACTACTTTTTATAAACATTTTTACGATAAATACGAATTGTTGAAATACCTATTAAAGTTAACACACAATGACTATTTTGCGACTAATATTAAAGAACGTTTGAATAATCCTTTTCAAGCTTTAGCTAATTCCTTCAATAAGGAAGAGATATCTCGAATTGAACTTAAGCAATATAACGATAAAGAGTTTGAAGATGTTCGCAATAATTATTTAATTGAAATAATGCAAAAGGATTTCAAAACCAACATGCATCGTATTACTGTTGATAATGTAGTACCGAAAAGCCTAGTATTCTATGTGTTCGGTTCGGTACTAAATGCATTTATCGATTGGAAAAAGAATGAAAATGTCGAGATTAAACCTAAGCAAATGGACCAAATCTTTCATAAACTTATCAATGTCAAAGCACATGATTAATTAGAATACTCATTCCATTTTGTTCAAAGTTACACGACCGTATATTAATCGCTATTTACATCTATTCATTATATAATGGACTGAGTTACAAACTAACTAAAGGGGTTTTATCATGACTGAATTATTTCCATATTTAGCCTTTGAAAAAGCAAAAGACGCAATAGCATATTACGAAGAAGTATTTGGCGCAACAAACGTCAAAAAATTAGAAGTGAGCGAAGAACAAGCGGAACAATTTGGCATGACAAAAGAACAGGCTGCAGAAGCTACAATGCACGCTGAATTTGAAGTACTAGGTGTTAAAATTTTATGCTCTGATTCATTCGGACGTGTAGAGAACATCAATAATGGAATTTCATTACTTATTGATTTCGATGTTAACAATCAAGACGATTCAGATAAAGTTCAACAATTTTACGATAAAATTAAAGATCATGACTCAATAGACATTGAAATGCCACTCAAAGAACAATTCTGGGGTGGAAAAATGGGCGCCTTTACAGATAAATATGGCGTACGTTGGATGTTACATGGCCAAGACTATACACAACTTAATTAATAATCACATTGATTTTATTAAACTACTAATCAAAGATGTTATGACATCCAATTCATAGATTAGTTAGAAGCAAATTCTATTGAAGTACTATAGAATTTGCTTTTTTTATTTAACATTAAAGTCATACTCATTTAAGAAAGTAGCGTTGATATAGATAATAAATAGAGTTTGGGAATGGGGCTCAGCAAAGAGATTTTCAACAAGAAAATCTACAAACAAAGCAAGCTAGTGAAAAGTAACTTAAGTGCTTGAGCACTTAAGTAAGTAGTTCAAAAGATGAATTATGAATATTGTTGCGTGACTCTTGGCGTTTTAATTATTGAACACAAGTGCTGTTGCACTTGTGTAAGACGTTCTAAGATAGAATACAAAACATAATTGCGAAGACTCCTAGGGGAGCAGTGCCAGTCGAAGACTACAGGCTGAGACGGCATCCCAGGAACGCGAAGCAGCTTATGTGAGTAATCATCTATCTAACGAACGCCTTTAGAGGAATACAGGCACGAGCCTTTCCTGCAAGAAAGCGTCGCAACTAAAATGAGTAAAAATTCATCTGAGAATTTCTTTACCCCCTAGACAATCATCTCAACTTTAATGAAATAAAAATAAGTCAGTAAATGAATGGACTGCATTCATCTACTGACTATTTATTTAAAAATGTTATTTTAAATTTTATTGAACATGATATATATTGATCTTAATGGCTTAGAACATCTCTGAAACTACTTTTTGTTCTAAGAAGTTTAATAAGTAATCTGGGCTACCTGTTTTAGCATCTGTACCAGACATTTTAAATCCACCAAATGGATGATATCCTACAACTGCTGAAGTACATCCACGGTTAAGATATAAGTTACCTACTTCGAATTCATTAACAGCTTTAATCCAGTTTTCACGATTATTTGTAATAACTGCACCTGTTAAGCCATAGTCTGTATCATTCGCAATTTCAATTGCTTCTTCGAAATTATCAAATTTAGTAAAGCCAACCACTGGACCAAAGATTTCTTCTTGCATTACTTGATCAGATGATTTTAATCCTGAAATAATTGTTGGTTTAATGAAGTAACCTGTTGAATCATCAGCTTCGCCACCGATTTCAATTTTACCTTCTTTCCCACCAATTTCGATATATTTTTTAATTTTGTCGAATTGTTTTTTATTAATAACAGGACCCATGAATGTATTATCTACAGTATTACCAACTGTTAATTCTTTAGTTAATGCTACCGCTTTTTCTAATACTTCATCATACACTGAACTGTGTACGATGGCACGTGAACATGCAGAACATTTTTGGCCTGAGAAACCAAATGCTGACGTTACAATTGATTCTGCAGCTAAATCAGTATTAATATTTTCATCAACGACAATCGCATCTTTACCGCCCATTTCTGCAATAACACGTTTTAAGAATGTTTGTCCTTCTTGAACAACTGCGCTGCGTTCGTAAATACGAGTTCCTGTTGCACGTGAACCTGTAAATGTAACAAAATGTGTATGAACAGAATCAACTAAATAGTCACCGATTTCTTTCGGATCACCAGGTACAAAGTTAACAACACCCTTAGGTAGACCCGCTTCTTCTAAGATTTCGATTAATTTATACGCTGTTAATACTGTATCTTCAGCAGGTTTCAATAGAACCGTGTTACCAGCTACTACTGGTGCTAATGTTGTACCAGCCATAATTGCAAATGGGAAATTCCATGGTGGAATTGTAACACCAGTACCAATTGATTTATAGAAGTACTTGTTATGTTCCCCTTCACGATCTAATACCGGTTTACCATCTGCTAATTCCATCATTGAACGTGCATAGTATTCTATAAAGTCGATACCTTCTGCAGCATCGCCTACAGCTTCATCCCAAGGTTTACCTGCTTCATATACCATGACTGCAGAGATTTCCTCTTTACGACGACGAATAATTGCTGCAACACGTAATAATAACTCTGCACGATCTTTATGTGACCATTGACGCCATGTTTTATAAGCTTTGTTTGAAGATTCAAACGCTTTATCTACATCTTCCTTAGTAGCTTTAGATACTTTAGCAATTAATTCCGTTGTATTAGCTGGATTAATTGAATCAAATGTATCATCTTTAGTAATGTGCTCACCGTCAATCACAATTGGAAGTGTTTGACCAAGTTCACTTTTAACTTGCTCTAACGTTTTTTGAAATCTTTCTACATTTTCTTGTACTGAAAAATCAATCCCAGGTTCATTTTTGAAAGGTACTACCATTCTTAATTACCCCCTATGTATTTGTAAGAATTATAAAAATCAGTAAAACAATGACTTACTTAAAATGATAATTTGTGTCATTAATTTCATTCTACTATGCTTCGGGTTATTTTTGCAATCGCTTACATTAAAATTATCTGAAAAGTTTTAATTATTAGTCAGAGATGGCTTATTTCTCGAAACAATCTAACTATATTATTATAATTTTATATTTTTATAAAAATAAGGTATAATAAATTTACACAATTTAACGACATCAAGAAAAGGAAGTTCACACATGAAAGCATTAATTACAGGCGGAGCAGGATTCATTGGTTCACATGTAGCCGAACATTTTGTTAAGCAAAATATCGAGGTACATGTCATAGATAATTTAAGTTCCGGATACTTACATAATATTCCCTTTGTTAATAAAGAATATATTTACGTAAAGGATATCACCGATTTTGAGTTTGTAACGCACTTAATACGTCAAGAACAATTTGATTATGTTATTCATTTAGCAGCCATGGTGAGTGTTGTTGAAACGATTGAGAAACCATCATTATCTAATCAAATTAATATTGATGCCACAGTTCATCTTTTAGAAACCATTCGAACGTATAATAAGCAAATTAAGAAATTCATATTTGCGTCATCGGCAGCCATTTACGGTGATCTACCAAGTTTACCTAAATCCGTTTCTCTCTCTAAACCGTCGCCATTATCTCCATATGCAATACAGAAATACGCTGGAGAACAGTATGCTAAGATTTACAATCATTTATTCGATATTCCCTGCGCTTGTCTCAGATTCTTTAATGTTTATGGCCCAAGACAAAATCCTAACTCGGATTATTCAGGTGTCATATCAATAATGAATCATAAATTTACGAATCAAACTGAATTTACCTTCTATGGTGATGGTGAACAAACTCGTGATTTTGTTTACATTAATGATTTAATTGACGCTATGTGGCTTGTGCTTAATACCCCAACAACAAGTGGTTCAATATTCAACATAGGTACGGGCATACAAACAAATCTGAAAGCAGTTTTTAAAGCGTTTGAGAAGGGCTTCAAGTACAGTATCCCATGCCAATTTAAAGCACCAAGACTTGGAGATATTAAGCATTCTTGTGCTGACATTACACCACTTGAATCATTGGGTTATCATCCTCAATATGATATAGCCAAGGGCATTCAATCTTATTTGGCATATAATAAAGAACATAAAGTAAAATTATAAAACAATCGACTCAGATAAATTTAAAAGACAATCTCTATTTAATTTCAATAGAAATTGTCTTTTTATCATTTTAATTAACCAATGGAATTGCTACATGCATTATTCAATCATGATTAATACACATTCAAACGCTTTTTGGATCAAGAATTCTTTAAGTTTAATAGATATTGTATTTACTGATTATTTTAGAAGTTTATAGAACTCTTCTATCGCTAATTGATTGTATTCTTGAGCGTTAAACGTCTCATAATGTGGTGTTTGATGTTTGATAAAACGCTCTAAGCCGTGCTTAATATCATTGACATCATGACTCACTAACATCCCATACTTACCATTGTTTAATACATAACGATTCGCAATGATATCCGATGCCAATACGTTCATACCAAGTGATAGTGCTTCAAGTAGAACCATTGATTGGCCTTCATAATAAGACGTTAACGATAAAACATCTGCTTGTTTCATAATATAGAATGGATTTTTTCGTTGTCCTAATAAAAAGACATGCTGTTCTAACTTCAACTTACGAATTTGTTGTTCTAATTTATGTCTTAATGGACCTTCTCCCATAATATATAATTTCGTATTAGGATAATGCACGATAACCTTGCCAACCGCTTCAATTAATAAATCAAATCCTTTTTCAGGTGATAAACGACCAACCGACACAATTTTAAAATCATCCTCTTTAAAAGGTACCGACGTCACTTTCCCTTTATTCACACTGACGAGCACCGGTACATTATTTTTCTCAAATTGATCAGCATCATCTAACATGAATTGCGATATTTTACTTAAATTAATCGTGTTTGTTGACGCTACAAATTTCTTATTTAGTGCTTTTTTAGCTATATTGCGCATATTTTGTTCTTTTGATGCATCAGAAACACATACCAGTTTATCAAATTGATCATATAATGTTATCAAACCTTTTAAATTTTGATAATGCGGTTTCACACCATTTACGGTTCTCTCCATATCTGCTTTGATATCACTATGAAGGTAGACCAATTTACGTTTAGCAGTCGTAGCTAAAATAAGATTCGCCCAAAACATAGAATACCCACTGAAATCTATCGCATAATCAAATTGACTTTCACCTAATACTTTGCGCATCTCACGTTCATATACATGTTTTGGATATAAGAAACGTTCTAATGCACTTTTTAGCCCTCGTTGTCTGACGAAGTCTACTTTATACGTCTCTTTTAACGACGCTGCTAATGGGCCAACTCTTAAAATAATTCTTACATTTTGGTTAACATTATTCAGATTATTCAAGATTTCTTCATTATTACTTCGATTTGTAAATAGTGTAACGTCATATTGATTGTAATCAATATTCTCTAATAAATTGATAACAGAAGAGGTAATACCATTATTTTTCATTCCACCAGGATAAATTAATAGTCGTTTTTTAGCACATTTCTTTTCCTTTTTACGTTTATGTTTTGAGGTGAATACCCGGTCAATCACCTTGTCAGTAACATTTCCATCATCTAGATACGTATACGTATTTTTGAACGTTTGATAGTTATGTTGCACCTTACTTAATTGATATGTTTTCTGTTGTATCACTTGTACAACATCATCAATGGTATGCACAACCGGTCCCGGTAAATCTTGAGCATTGATATACATTCCTCTTTCAAATTGATATGCTTCGTAGTCAGGTGTATAAAAGACAATGGGTTTATTTGTGACTAAATAGTCAAAGAAGATACTTGAATAATCCGTTATCATTAAATCAACAAACGCCAATATTTCATTTGTATCAAAATAATCTGGAATAAGATATGGTTTTAGTGCCTCATTTTTAATTGCTTTTTTATAAATAAATGGATGTACCTTTACTAATACTTGATAATCAAGAAGAAGTTTCAACTTTTCAACTTCTTCCACAATATGATTTAAACTTTCCTCAGGCGTGTTGACATCATCACCTCTCCAAGTTGGACAATATAACAATATTTTCTCATCAGTAATATCAATGTAAGATTTTAATTCATTAATGAGCATTTTTGAATCACTATTCAATGTAAGATCTATTCTTGGATATCCAATTTCTAAAATTTGCCCACCATAAATGTTATCCAATCTAAATGCCCTTTTAAAAATTTCTGACGTATGGCGATTAGGACTTATGATATAATCACTCGATAAAAAGTTTTTAATAATATTTTGCGAACCACGTAAGCCATTTTCAAGGTCTAGACCCATATATTTGAGTGGCGTCCCATGCCATGTGTTCACATAAATTTGATCAGGCTTTTTAATGAAATAGGCTGGAAATGTTGAGTTGTTAATTAAATACTTACATTCGGTTAGTGCCCTTAAATACTCTGGAGATTCTTTAATCACGAATTCAATATTTTTGTATTTCTCAAATTTCTTTTTATAAAATTCTAACGTTTCGGTAGTGTCGACGACCCATTTATGCGTATATTTACGATATTTAGGATGATGAATCAAACGTTTAAAGATAGCATAAGGACTATCTGTAATACTCTTTCCATCTCTTACTTGGTATAGAATATCGTGTTGTTTAAGTTTATTCGCTTCATAATTTTGCGCATAACGCATTATTTTACGTGTATAAGCTGAGTTATTTCTTCTTTGTAAAGGCGTCGTTATAAATTTGAATTTACGTCGACTTTGATTTTGTAAAAATGTTTTCAGTGTCATATTCATTTTCCTTTCTAAGTTGTATTTCGTTTCTAAAGTTGATGTCATAAAATGAATGTTTTGAGTTACATTTTGATTCTTAAGTATGTATGGAGATAAACTCCCATATACACTCCAAATACATTATATCATTTATCTATATTATATATTATGCAACTAATTTATTTTATATATTAAATTCTTAGATACAAAAAAACTTTGGGCCACTGGACGACTCAAAGGTTATTTATACCTGACCTATGAAATGACTATTTAGATGCACCATTTTCATTTATCTCTCTTATTACTTTAGCTGGTACACCGGCAACTAAACTATTTGGTGGTACATCTTTAGTTACGACACTTCCTGCTGCTATAACTGAACCATCTCCAATCGTTACACCAGGTGTGACAACGACATTGCCACCAAACCAAATATTATTTCCAATCGTAATCGGCTGTGCTAACTCTAATCCTGCATTACGTTCTTTAGATGTTAATGGATGATGCGCAGTATAGAATCCACAAGATGGCCCTATAAATACATCATTACCTATTGTGATGCCTCCTCCATCCATAAAATAACAATTACTATTAACAAATACATTTTTGCCTAATTTAACATTCCAACCATAATCTGTATCGAACGGACTATTAATTGCGACATTCTCTAATGTATAACCAAATAATTCAGTTAATATTGCCTGTCTTCTACTGTCATCACTCGGACGCGTTTGGTTAAAGTCAAAACATAAATCTTTTGCACGTACTCGTTCAGTTTCCAAATCTTTATCAAAATTGGCATCATACCACTGGTGTGCTAACATCTTTTCTTTTTCTGTCATTGTACTTACCCACCTTCATTTAATATTTATATTACAGTTTAAACAAATTAAGTGGTTTTCGCACGGAAACACTCCCTTTTTCAACATATAATAAGCCATAAAGGCACTCAACACCTTTATGGCTCAATATAAGAAGCTTACTTTTAAGTTGTAATATAATCGCCACCATTAACATGTATGATTTGACCAGTGATGTAAGAACTATCCGCATTTGTAGCAAGAAACACATAGGCTGGCGCTAGTTCAGCTGGTTGTCCACGTCGACCCATTGGTGTGTTTCCACCTTGGTTCTCTACTTTGTCCTCATCAAAAGTAGCAGGAATTAACGGAGTATAAATTGGACCTGGTGCCACGCCATTAACTCGAATATTTTTCTCCATTAGTGTCGTTGCTAGTGAACGTGTAAATGAAACAATCGCACCTTTAGTTGAAGCATAATCAATTAAATGACCAGAACCACGATACGCCGTCACACTTGTCGTATTAATAATTGTATCGTTGTCACTTAAATATGGAACGGCAGCTTGTGATAAGAAGAACATGCCAAATATATTTGTTTCGAATGTATCTTTAAATTGTTCAGGCGTAATGTCCATGAAACTATCCTGAGGATATTGGACCGCCCCATTATTAACTAGAATATTCAGGTCACCAAAGTCTTGAACAACTTGTTGCACTAATTTTTTAGATTGCTGTGCATCTTTTAAATCATGAGCATAAGCTTCAGCCTTTACGCCAATCTCTTTAAGACGATTAACAGTTTCCTCTGCATCTTCATGCTCGTCATAATAACCAATAGCTACATTAGCGCCTTCTTTAGCAAACAAGATTGCAACAGAGCGACCAATCCCTGAGTCACCACCAGTGATTAATGCAACTTTACCTTGCAATTTACCAGCTGCTTTATATTCATCTAGTTCTGAAATGGGTCTAGGATTCATGTCTTTCTCTGTTCCTGGTTGACGATTTTGAGTATAACCTTTAATTTGTTTATGGAATTCTAATAGATTCATTCATTTTCACTCCTTATCCATTTACTTAACCGTTCCCAATCAAGACTCTTTTGAAACAAAGGATCAAGTTGCATAGGGCAGTTCTACTTATTACAACTTTAGAACGATAAAAAGTCAGTTCTCTAGTATCATGCAATTTTATTAGAAAGCCTATATAATTAAATTAAACTTCTATTAAAAAAACAACTAAAGCCACTAACGAGATATTACAGAAAAAGGAGTGCGACATTCTATGAGAGGTTTATTGAAAGGTATTATTGCATTGCTTATCATTCTTGGCGTTGTAAAGACATTCCAAGATCATGATGTAATGAACGAAGCAAATTATTATTATAATCAAGCCAAAAACGGTGAACTTGTTCAAAATATATCCAATTTTGATTTTAATAATTATAAAGACTTAAATTTAGAAAATTTTAAACCATCTGATTTTTTCTAAGTTAGCTGTATAATCTTTACAAATACAATAGTAGTCTAGGACATAAATAATATATTGATACTATTTTGCAAATTCGAAGTAGTAGGACAATGAATTCACAAAGATTTCTGTCCTACTTTTTTTATGCGAAAAAGTAAGACATAAACATTGACTTTAATACCCTAAGGGGGTATATTATGTATGAATTGCAATGGAGGTGTCTTAATGAGCAATAAACAAAATGCCACATTGAACATTACTGGTATGACTTGTGCAGCTTGCTCAAATCGTATTGAAAAACGATTAAATAAAATGGATAACGTAAAAGCACAAGTTAATTTGACAACGGAAAAAGCAACGATTGAATATGATACTAATGACTATGCAATAAATGACTTTGTTACGACGGTTCAAAAGCTTGGGTATGATGTAGTCATTGACAAAGCTGAGTTAGACATAACTGGTATGACCTGTGCAGCATGTTCAAATCGTATAGAGAAAATATTAAATAAAACGCCAGGCGTTAAAGATGCGACAGTTAATTTAACGACTGAACAAGCTATGGTAGCGTATTATCCTGGGCAAACGGATTTAGATACCTTAATTGGACGAATTAGAAACTTAGGTTACGACGCACAACCTAAACAATCCGAAGAAGATCAAGCAAACCGAAAACAACAAGAACTTAAGCATAAGCGAAATAAATTAATGATCTCTGCTATTCTGTCATTACCTCTATTAATGACAATGCTCGTCCATCTCTTTAATATGCATTTACCCGACATATTAATGAATCCTTGGTTCCAATTTATCCTTGCGACACCTATCCAATTTATAATTGGTTGGCAGTTCTATGTTGGTGCTTATAAAAATTTACGTAACGGTGGGGCTAATATGGATGTGCTCGTTGCATTAGGCACTAGTGCTGCATACTTTTACAGTATTTATGAGATGATTAAATGGTTAACAGGTGCCACAAACATGCCTCACCTTTACTTTGAGACAAGCGCTGTACTTATCACATTAATTCTTTTCGGAAAATATTTAGAAGCACGTGCTAAATCACAAACGACGAATGCATTAAGTGAATTACTTAACTTACAAGCAAAAGAGGCACGACTAATTGATGACAATGGTATCGAAAAAATGGTACCGCTCAATCAAGTTAATGTTGATGATATCTTGTTAATTAAACCCGGTGAAAAGATACCTGTCGATGGTCAAATTATTAAGGGTGAAACTGCTATTAATGAATCAATGCTAACAGGTGAATCAATGCCAGTTGATAAACACGTTGATGATGCAGTAATAGGCTCAACTATGAATACGAATGGTGTTATTACAATTAAGGCAACTAAAGTTGGCAAAGATACTGCCCTATCCAATATTATTAAAGTGGTTGAGGAAGCTCAAAGTTCTAAAGCACCTATCCAACGTTTAGCTGATATTATATCAGGCTATTTCGTTCCAATTGTTATTGCGATTGCTTTACTGACATTCTTAATTTGGATTACACTTGTACATCCTGGTCAATTTGAAGATGCACTTGTTGCTGCGATATCAGTTCTAGTGATTGCTTGTCCATGTGCACTTGGTTTAGCTACACCAACTTCAATAATGGTTGGAACTGGTCGCGCTGCTGAAAATGGTATTTTGTTTAAAGGTGGCGAATATGTCGAACGTACACATCAAGTTGATACAGTTGTGTTTGACAAGACAGGAACACTTACACACGGCAAACCAGAGGTAACTTATTTTGAAGGTGACAAAGATATCTTAGCTTTAGTTGCTTCAGCCGAAAATAACTCTGAACACCCACTTGCTACTGCAATTGTTAACTACGCCAAACACCATAAAGTTAACTTGGTAAATGTCACAAATTATCAAACATTACCAGGTCACGGAATACAAGCTGTTATAAATAATACTAAGTTACTTGTTGGCAATCAAAAATTAATGTCAGAACACCAAATCAATATACAAAGCATTAAGCAGAAAATGGAACATATGGAAGCTGATGGACATACTGTTATGCTAATTGCCTATGGCGACGAACTAAAAGGCATGGTTGCTGTAGCTGACACTGTTAAAGCATCTGCTAAAGAAGCTATCCAACAATTATCATCTATGAATATTAGAACGGTTATGCTAACTGGTGATAATGAACGAACTGCAAAAGCTATTGCTAAAGAAGTCGGTATTGATCAAGTCATTGCCGGCGTTCTACCTGAAGATAAAGCACAACATATAACGCAATTACAAGAACAGAAGCATAGAGTTGCTATGGTAGGCGATGGAATTAACGATGCTCCTGCACTTGTCAAAGCAGATATCGGCATTGCAATGGGAACGGGTACAGAAGTAGCAATAGAAGCTGCAGATATCACCATTCTTGGAGGAGATATTCAATTAGTTCCTAAGGCCATTCATGCAAGTCATAAAACAATTCGCAATATTAAACAGAACTTATTCTGGGCATTTGGATACAATATTGCAGGCATCCCTATTGCGGCAATGGGATTACTTGCACCTTGGATAGCTGGTGCTGCGATGGCCTTAAGTTCAGTTAGTGTTGTAAGTAATGCCTTAAGACTAAAACGAATGAAATTATAATTATGAAGCATTTCTATTTTATTTCTTTGTTTATTAAAAAGGAGTAAAATATGGGTATATATGAGTAAGAACAATGGAGGTGAAAGGTATGATTAATAAAGTAATTAACGTTGAAGGTATGAGCTGTGACCATTGCAGAAACGCTGTGGAATCTGCATTAGCTAAATTAAATGGTGTGACTTCAGCAGAAGTAGACTTAGATAAGAATCAAGTTCGCGTAGATTACGACGAAAACAGAGTATCAGTTGAACAAATGAAAGAAGCCATTGAAGATCAAGGCTACGATGTAAAATAAAATCCGGATAAGAAACCTGCTTTTGTTAGGCAGTCAATCTAACCAGGGTAAAAGCGATTTAAATATAAGCAAATTATGAAATGTGCGCATTCGCTAAAGCTAATTAAAGGAGTTGAGTCTGGGACAATGAATTCACAAATAATTCTGTCCCACGCCCAACTCCATTTTTTAATTCACTCTTAATTTAGTAGTACCTGTATTAATAACATCAATGACTGCATCAAGTGCATCAACAATTAAATTCTTAACTGCCGCATCAGTATAAAACGCAATATGTGGTGTTAACCAAATATCTTCTCTAGCAATTAATTCATCTAATAAGTCATCATTAATCACTTTATCACGGTAATCTCCAGGGAATAAACCTCGTTCATGCTCATATGTATCTAATGCAGCACCTTTAATTTGACCACTATCAATTGCATCAAGCAATGCTCTGGTATCAACGATTGATCCCCTAGCAGCATTTACAAATACGGCACCTTTTTTAAATTTTGAAAATAAATCTCTATTGAAGAGATGTGGATTATATTTCGTTGCTGGAATATGAACTGTAACAATATCTGCATCACGTAAAGTTTCTTCCAACGTATCCTTATACTCAACATATTGCCCAACCTTTTCATTAGGAAATGGATCATATGCAACAACATGGCTTCCATATCCTTTTGCAAAAATGCTTGCCGCTATCGAGCCAATACGTCCTGTTCCTATAACAGCTACGGTCAAATCACTAATTGAACGTGACAATATTGAAGGTTCCCATCTAAAATCATATTCACGAAGTTTACGTTGAATATCGTTCTGATTTCTTACAATATTAATCGCTTGTGTTACTGCAAACTCTGCAATTGAACTCGGTGAATATGACGGTACATTAGATATAATAATGCCATATTGTGTAGCTAAATTTAAGTCGTAAGTATCAAATCCAGCACTACGTTGTGCAATATGTGTAATACCAAATTGTTGCAATTTAGCAAATACATCTTCCGATATTGGGTGTTGTTGAGATAAAGATAAGCCATCAAATCCTTGAACACCATCGACATTATCTTCTGTTAATATTTCTTTATTTAACTCTACTTCGACATTATTTTGTTCCGCCCACTCTTCAATGTAAGGAATATCTTCATCTCGTACACTCATTATTTTAATTTTAGTCATAAAATTTCATCCTTTCTATTTGTGACTTCTTGTTACTCGTTATATAAATAAGATAAAGAAGCCAATCGTTTAGCCGCTTCAGTTAATAATTGGTCATCTAATGCTAGGGAAATACGAACGTAATGACGACCATTTTCACCAAATGGAATGCCAGGCGCCACTAAGATCGATTGTTCTTTCAACAAATACTGTTCAAATGATTCACTATCATACCCTGGTGGTGTTTGAAGCCATGAGTAAATGCCACCTTTAGAATGTACAAATGGTAAATTGGCATCTTTTAATTGCTTTTCAAACATGTCACGACGACGTTTGAATGTTTCATTTTGTTGATCTAGAAAGTCATCATAGTGATTAAGTGCGTATGTTGCTGCATCTTGAAGGGCACCAAACATACCAGCATTAGTATGTGTTTGATATTTCTTCAGCGCTTGTATCATGTCTTTGTTACCTACTGCGAATCCTACTCTAAACCCTGACATATTATAGCCTTTAGATAATGAAAAGATTTCAATTGCTACCTCCTTTCCATCTTTAGAAGCAAGTATACTTGGGTTCTTTGCATCAAATCCAAAAGCACTATAAGCGAAATCATGAATGATCTTTGTATGTGTACCTTTAAATCTTTGAATCGCTTCATCAAACACTGCTTTAGTAGCCGTTGATCCAGTAGGATTATTTGGGTAAGTCAAATAAACGAGTGACGCACGTGCTAATGTTTGTTCATCTACTTTGCTCCAATCTGGCAAATAATGTGGTGGATCCAAATTAAGTGGTACTGGATTGGCATCAGCAAGCATGACACCAGCGAGGTAATCCGTATAACCTGGGTCTGGAAGTAGCACACTTTCTCCAGGATTAACAATACATGTAGGCAAAGCCACTAAACCATTTTTAGTACCATAAAGTATGCACACTTCATCATCTTTATGTAGCTCAACGCCATATTGTCGTTGATAGAAATTAACAATTGCTTCTTTAAAGGATTCCTTACCATGAAATGCACCATATTTTTGATTTTCAGGAATTCGAACAGCATCAGCAAAGTGATCAACGATGCCTTTAGGCGTTTCGCCATCCGGGATACCAACTGCCATATTAATTAACGGTAGTGGTCCATGCTCAACCTTACGTCCCATTGTCTTACCAAAGTAACTATCTGGAATATTGGCTAGTTTATTAGAAATTGTCATTATTTACCCCCTTTTAAAATTAAAAAAGCTATATATCACTCTCAATTGATAGTGACATATAGCTTAGTTATGACTATGACACTTATCTTTGAGGCATACCTCTTTGGAATTAGCACAGTACTTTTGTCTTTTAAGTCTGTTGCTGAAGTTTCATTGGGCCAAATCCCTTCACTTCTCTGGATAAGTCTATTGAATTAATATTATTGTATCAGTTCAATAAGTATTGTCAATATTTATAATTTTCAGATTTATAGCAAGTTTTACTTTATTTTCCGTGTTCTATATCTTCTAACATTGCTTCGGCAGTAATTTTAGCACTGGTCAACACAATTGGCACACCTGCACCAGGGTGCGTACTTGCTCCTGCAAAGTATAAGTCTTTATAATCTCTTGATACATTTGGGGGTCTATAATAATTGCTTTGTGTAAGTGTTGGCATAAGTCCAAATGCTGAACCGAATTTGGCATTATAACGACTCTCAAAATCAAGCGGTGTAAATACAGTTTCAGATACAATATCCTGACGTATATCTTTAAGTGCCTCAATCGTTTCTAATTTGTTATAAATGACATCTTTCGCTTGTTCAACCATACTAGGATTGTTCCAGTCAATTTCACCTATCTTCAACTCAGGGACTGGCATTAAGACATACATCCCTGTCTGATCTTTAGGCGCTAATGCTTCGTCTTCTACAGATGGGAAGTAAAGATACAATGATAGGTCATCAGGCATCTTACCACTAAAAATGTCATCAATATTGCCTCTAAACTCTTTAGCAAATACGACATTATGTACATGTAATTTATCGCGTAATTGACGATTAATACCTGCATAAATTAAAAATGTTGAACATGAATAGTCCATGTTATCTACCTTTTCAGGAGAATAGTTCTTTAAAGGTGAGTGCGCAGGCATTAAGTTTTGTGCCACACATGGAAAGTCAGCGGTACATAGCACTTTGTCAAAACGTCGAATATCACCATTAACACGTAGACCATCTGCACGTTTAAATTTAGGATCAATAATGATTTCTTGTACATCTGCATTAAGTTCTACTTTAACACCATGGTCTTGACCAAGTTGTAGTAAACCTTGTGCTAAGCCTTACATACCGCCTTTTATATAATGAACGCCATGTACCATTTCAATCATTGGAATAATAGAATAAATTGAAGGCCCTTGTTTAGGATCAATACCTATGTAGAACGTTTGAAATGCGAATAACTTACGTATTTTTTCATTGGATACATAATTATCTATTAATTGATTCGCATTATTAAATGTTTTTAATTTTAATCCACGATATAGCATCAATGGGTTATAGAATTCACTTGGTTTACGGAATGTTCGTTCAAGGAAGTATTTGCGTGCCACTTCATATCGTTTATACACATCCGTTAAAAATTGCATAAAATCTTGAGTAGAACCTGGTTCTATCGCTTCTAACGTTTGACTAAGTTGTGATAAATCAGTTGATACACTCACTTTATCTTTATCAGAAAAATAAATATCCATAATATGTGTAAGTGGCTTCATATCAACGTAATCTTCAAAACGTTTGCCACTTTCTTCAAATACGGCTTTATAAACATCCGGTACCATCACTATGGTTGGTCCCATATCAAAAGCAAAGCCATCTTTCTTAAATTGGCTCATACGGCCACCAACTTGTTCATTCTTCTCAAATATTGTAACTTGATGATCTAAGCGGCTAATCGTGCTGCAGCTGCTAAGCCGGTAACACCAGCGCCCACTACTGCTATATTCATATATCTCACCTAATCTTTATATTTTTTCTTTAAATTACGGTAGATTTTATGTTTTTTCCATTTAGAAACGTACGCACGGTCTTTCAACGAGTAATCTGCTTTACGTACTTCGGTTAATATACCTCGATATATTTGGGCTGCTAACTCAATAATCATACGAGCTTCTTCATTGTATACATTAAGATGATTTAAAACCATGTCATAGTTATTATCGGCTAGTGTAGCGTAGAATTCCCAAATTTTAATGTAATTGTCAGAGGGTTGATCACGTCCTATTTCATCAGCAATTGAAACATTAAATTCACTTAAACGCGCTTTACTAAAATAAATACGTCCGTTACGATAATCTTCACCAACATCACGTAGTATGTTCGTTAATTGAAGTGCCTCACCTAATTGTTTTCCATACTCATATGCTTCATCTGACGGTGGCGTTGCCAATATTGGGATCAGTAATACGCCTACAGTTCCCGCAACACCATAACAATAATCTAGTAGACCACGATCTGTTTCAAACATTTCGAAATGCTGGTCTGCTTCAACCGTATCAATTAAGTCATAGAGGGCTTGGAAATTCATTTGGAAATGTGTAGCTGCATCAGCAAATGCCATCATAATGCGGTCATCACTTTCAAATGTCGTTGTTGTTTGATGTTCAATAGCTTTAACATCACGGTTAATCTTATGTAGATATTCCACGTCTTGGTGTACATCGATACTATCATCAACGATTCTACAAACTGCATAAATCGCCCAGATTGCTCGTCGTTGTTGTTCTGGTAACATATCAAACGCATATGAGAAACTCTTAGAGTAATCTTTCATAATTTGATGACAATATTGATAATTTTCTTCTAATGTGCTCATGGAGAACCCCCTGCTAAATATTATTTAATACTAAATTGTCGTCCTTTCCATTTTACCTGTTTCGTGTAATGAATGTGACGATATGAATTTATATAAATTAAAACAAAAAATAAAAACAATATTGGGTTGATAGATAAAAATAAAATTGAAAAACGTCCTACTCGACGATGTAAACGAATAAATTGTAATGTATATAAACTATATGATAACGCCATTCGCTTAAATGACAAAGTTTTCATAAATAAACTAAATGTTAATCCGCTATATGAGGTGATACTTCCCACCATCCATAAGATAATTAACATCATGATATGAGGTTGTGTTGACGAAGCACCTACCGCTAAGTGTTTCATCCATCCCTCTATCATTGTTTTAAATTCCGCTTCATACATTCTAAAGCTAACAAATCCCTGACCTTCAAATTGTGTCACTGGCAAATGGCAACGATGAAACACTTTTCCTAAAGAAAATCCTTCAATAATATGAGATGTAGCATTTTTATGTCCTTCTGGCGCTTGAGATGCATCCGATTTATTTGAATTAACAAGATAAATCGTTGGGTCTTGTGGCAATACTTTGTCATGAAACACTTCTCGATAATCACGCTTAGAATCATTTGAGAATAGGAAATTATGATGTGCCAATTGAGGGTATAAATGTCTACTCCTAAATGCATCACATAGCCAGATGCTGCAAGTTCATAAACTTTCTCTAATTGTGCTATTTTTTATTTGAAAAGTGCAGTAAGTCACGATACATAGGTCTCACTTCTCTATTAGAAACAATGTAATCTGGACTCACATGTAAACCATCATCTAATCTAACGCCTGTAACATGATTAAAATACGTATCAATATTATGTATATCCGTACCGGTATGAATGGTTACGCCCTCTTCAATCGCTAATTGTTCCAATGCACATGCAAGTTTATGAATACCACCATTAACGTACCATAATCCTTGTTCATATTGCATGTGAATTAAAAGAGAAAGTACTGTTGGTGCATCATAAGAAGAAGAGCCAACATACTTTATAAAGTAGCCAAGCATATCTCTTAATTCTTGCTTCTCAACATAACGATTAATAGCTTGTTGCATTGTTGAGAAGTAATCCACACCTTTAAGTGAACGCAATGATCCCTGGCATTTAATAATTTCAGAAACTGTATCAAGCCCTAGTGCAAAGTAGCCATTTTCCGTAAAACGATGTATTTTTTTGCATGATTTAAAAATTGATGAAGTTGCTGAATATCGTCATTGGTAAGATAGGTATTGGCATTTAACATTTGAGACAAGTCTTCATATAAAGCTATCACTTCACCATTAATGAAGAAACTACGCCATTGCAAAGGTAATCGTTCAATAGTAACATAGTCTTTCATTTGCTTATCACTATAGTTAAACAAGTTTTTAAATATGTATGGCATCGTTAATATAGCTGGACCTAAATCAAAACAGAATCCCTCTGTTTCTAAACGATTTACTTTCCCACCAATGATGATTTTCTTTTGAGACATGTACGTTCATCTCTTTTCATTCATAGTTGATAGTAATGTTCTAACCTAGGACGATTGTATCGTTGCGTGAGTATGACCGGTAAATTTGCCGAAATCATATAACACACATCAATGAATAGTATATATTTAGGCGCTTTGATAAAAACAACAATCGGTATCATTGATAACCAATGAACAAGTTCTGCACGGCGCATTTCTAAAATCATAAAATGTATATCTTCTAATTTAAATGAAATCAGTCACCTTTTATTATAGATACGATAATTGAATTGAGCTGCTTCTGGAATGTAATGTTTCCATTTATTAATACGAAATAGTTTATTCCATAAAGCACCTCTCTTTTCCAATGACCTTATTTTAAAAACTGATTCATATCTCACAAATAAAAAGGACGGGCATCGTAACATGATATTAGATAGCTATAATTGTACAGTTGTCCAGAACACACTATGTATTAAACCTAGTTTTAATACTTTTCTTAATGTCATTGATATTCAACACTTTCAATTTGTATATTGTCTTAGTATCTTCCCTATAATCGCGGTCGGTAAACGTTAAGCTACAGTGTCTATTAAAAATAAAAAAAGAGGCCGACCTTAAAGTCGACCTCTTTCGCGATAACTCGATGTACTATCCAGTTACCTTAGTAAATCCTACCACCAACCGTTGTTAGCACGGAATGCAATTGCTGCATCTAATGAACCGTAACGGCTATTAGCATAGTTAATCATACCTTTAGTTTGTGAAGCTACTGAACCAGTACCCCATGATTCCATAGTTTGACCTAAACCTCTGTAACCAGCTGGGTTAACTGCGTTAGGATTACCACCTGATTCAGGCATTACGATTGCGTTCCAAGCAGCTTCAGTACCACCATTAGCTAAGAATTGAGCTTTAACTGATCCACCAGTTGAAGCTGATGATGAAGTTGAAGCTGAGTATGAAGTAGTTTTTGGTGCAGATACTGCTTCAACGTTAGTGTTGTTTGCTTGTTGGTTTGAGCTTACTGATTGAGTTGAAGCTTCATTGCTGTAAGAAGCTGAGTAGTCAGTTGATTGAGCAGCTGGAGCAGCTTGTGTAGTTGCTACTGTGTCAGCTCCACCAACGTAAGTGTAATCCCAAGACCAAGATTGACCGTCTGAAGTGAAGTTGTATTTGAAACCATCTTTAACGAATGTGATGTTGTATGCACCAGCTTGTACTGGGTGAGCATTTAATTCAGATGGGTTGTTTTGAGCTAAGTTAGCTAATTGTGCATAGTTTGTAGTTGATTCAGATGCATGTGCACTGTTATCTGTAGTTAATGCATAACCTGTTACTCCTAAAGCTACTGCTAATGACGACGCGATTACTGTTTTTTTCATAATAAAAAATTCCTCCAAAAAAATTTAGTTTATATTTTCGTTTTGTTAAATTCTTAAGTTATTGTGTTTTGCTCTGTGTTTAACTTTTGACAATAAGTACTATATCATAAAAAAACGCCAATAGTATTACGCTTATCTTACAAAAAATTACAATGAACGACTTATTCTGTAACATTGAAATATTTATATTTCATTCTGTAATATTATTTTTTGAACAAATCGTTTAAAATTTCATTATGAAATGAGGTTTTACAATACTCTTTTAAGAAATTTACAATAATTTTACATATTCTGTAATATTACAAATTGCCGTTTTGTTACAATGCCGTAATATTTCTAACAACTTAGAATATATTCAATTTATTTATATAACATAGAAAAACCAAGAAACGACTCTATCATTAACCGTTTCTTGGTTTATTAATCAACTCATTACAGTATAGTCTTATAAATTAATAATCCTTGACGCCCCATAATACTTTTTCGCATTTACGAATAATATACTTCATTATTTCTATTCTTGATGTTTTCTTATGATCTGCTGGTACGACTAGCCATGGTGCATGTGTTGTATTTGTTTTTTTAACCATATCGTGGCTGGCTTCAACGTACAAATCCCACTTGTCACGATTACGCCAATCTTCATCAGTGATTTTCCATTGTTTATCTACATTATTTTGACGATCTTTAAAACGTTTAAGCTGTTCGTCTTTATCTAATGTCAGGAAGAATTTTAGGATGATCGCACCTTCATCGGTCCACATCTTTTCAAATGCGTTGATCTCATCATAGGCTCGTTGCCATTCATTCATTGTTGCAAATCCTTCAATTCGCTCAACTAATACACGTCCATACCAACTTCTATCAAACAATTCGATATGACCGCTTCTTGGCATATCCTTTGCAAAGCGCCATAAATAATGATGTTTCAATTCAACATCTGTAGGTGCGCTGATGCCATTAACTTCATAACCAGTAGGATCAAGCTTTTCTCTAATACGCTTAATATTACCACCTTTTCCTGCTGCATCCATTCCTTCAAATACAAGAATTAACGGAATTTTTCTATCATATAAAGCAAATTGTATTTCGCGCATACGTTTCTGCAGTTCAGTAATTAATGTTTTGTATTCTTCTTTAGAAACTTTTTCTACATCTTTATCAAACAGTTCAGTAGCAAAGTGCTCTGAGAATTCACCATCATAAACTTTATCCTTCGCATGATGTTTCGCTATGGCTTGTTCTAAACGTTCAATAATGTGTTCATACATCTTTTCAATCGCCATTTGGCGTTCTGTATAGTCAATAATCTTCCATTGTTTATCCTGTTTAATAAATTGATGCATGTCTTCTAAATACGTTTCTGTTGATAGTACACTTCCATACTCTTGAACTTTCCAACGCATCAGTGGATTATCTTTTGTTTGTTTAATATGTTCTTGTCTTTTATCTTCATTGATTTCAATAAAGAATTTGATGATTTCATAATCATCCTCGATTAACATATCTTCAAAAGATGTAATTTGTTCTTTTAAAACATCATAATTTTTATATCTATCGTGTTTAATTTCGTTTTCTCGATAATCTAAATAATGAGAGTACCAGCTTCTAAAATAGACATTGATATCACCTTTTTTAGGTAATGTATTCCAATATTTTTGTAAAAACTGATAACGCAAATCATCCTTTTGCGGTGATTGTGTCGCAATAAAATGTGTATATTTGGCATCAAAATTGAGTAATAATTCATTTGAAAGTCGTGTTTTTCCAGAAGCAGGGACACCTTCAAATAGAATCATAATTGGAATACCTAATTTGTGTGTCTGTCTTGTAAGTTCAGCTGTCTTTAGTGCTAATTTTTCGATTTTATTAGCCATTAACCATTCACCCTTTAAGTAACTTATTATTTCATTTTTATTGTAACACTATTTATTTCATATTTTATCTTAATTTCTATATGTATTCTCATTTTCAAAAAAGAATTGATAAAATGCGATAATCAACACTTTATCAATTCCTATTTAACAAATGGTTAACCCATAAATTTATATATGTCGTTTGTATAAAGATGTAATACTTTTCGGAAAATAATATCTAAAATGAATGCAGTCACTAATGGTACAACAAAGAATCCCAAAATAATGAGTAAGATACTTAATATTGCAGAATCTACATGTAAGAATTTAAAAGCACTAATTGGTCCAATCATCCCAATGAAACCAAATCCTGCAGACTCTTTAGTTCCCGCAATACCAATCAAGCTACCTGCAATTCCTGAAATTCCAGCAGTTATAAGAATTGGTAACATTATAATTGGATATTTCACCATGTTTGGCATCATCATTTTCACACCGCCGAAGAATATAGAAATTGGTACTGCAACTCTGTTCACTTTGCTTGTCCCAATAAGTAATACTGCTTCAGTAGCTGAAATACCAATAGATGCTGAACCTGCTGCCAGACCTGTAATCCCTATAGCAATAGCTATCGCAACAGTTGATAATGGTGAAATAATAATAAAACTAAAGACCATAGAGATAAGCATACACATCAATACAGGTTGTAGTTCTGTGAAGCTATTAACCATATTACCAATGCCAGTTGTAATCATATGTACGTATGGCAATATAAGTACACCAATTGTAGCGGATAAACCACCTACGATAGTTGGATACACAATCAGTGCCATGCTACCGACACGTTTTTCAATTAATAAAATAAATAATACAGCAATCGTTGCAGTAATCATCGTATTAATCAAGTCTCCGATGCCGGCAATTACCCAGGCACCATTCTTAAATTGTGCAGCCCCGCTTCCTACATAAGATGCACAAGCAACAACTACAATTGCTAATGGTGTCATATCAAATTTCAAAGCAATAAGCGCTCCTATTAAAGCAGGTACTGTAAATTGCATTGCTTGTACGACATGTAACAATGTTCCAAAAAATGGGTGGTGATGCATGAACGCTTTAAAGATTTCTCCCAAAATAGCATTAGGTACTAATCCAACAACGATACCAATGGCTACGCCCGATAGCACTCTAAATGTAAAATCTTTAACGCCTATTTCTCTAAGTGTTGATGTCATATAAAAAACCTCCTATTGTTTAATCTGCACACTTAATATGTTGATCAGCCTACTTACTGATGATTGATGCCACATGTAAACAACTACTCACGTCAATCATTTGAATAAGTAACGATAGATTTTACTATATCATAAATTCTAAATTTTCAGAATATTATTTTTATTTTTCTCAAAAAAGTAACATTTAACGATAATGATTGGATTCCAAAATTTACTTCTTGGTTAATAGGTATGAATTTTTGATGTTAAAAAATCTGAAACATGACTCAGGCTTCAGATTTTTAATACTATCTATTTTGTTTTTCATATCAGATATTAAATAAACTCTTTTCTTTTTCTGGTAGTTGATCAATAAATGATTGTGGATCTTCTGCATAATCATTGCCTATGCCATCCTTCATTCTTTGAAAATGTAAATGCGAGCCAGTTGTCTGTTCACCTGTATTACCAGATAAAGCAATCACATCTCCGGCTTTAACTTGTTGACCTTGAGTTACCTTGAAATCATTTAAATGCATATACCATTGATGATATCGGCCATTATCTTCAGAGATTTGTATCACTTTTCCACCTAAATCATCTTCAAATATTCTTGTGACAACACCATCTGTCGCTGCTAACACTTTTGTATCTTCAGGTAAGTCATAATCATTACCATAATGTTTGTCATTACCTTCAAACTCTAAACCATGATTATATGTGCCATAACCATGCGTCAAACGTCCATCACTATTCCAATCACCATATTGATTATCATCATTAAAAGACATTTGAGATGGTTGCATATCAATTTCACGAATTAAATATGTTACGGAAACACCGATACCTACACATATCAGTATAGTCATAACTTTTTTGATAAATTGTTTCAAACATCGCTCTCCTTTTTAATTCATTATTATTCTGTATATTATCAAACATCACGACAAGAAAGTGTATACTTTGCTTATAATCAGACTAATTGACTAGATAATGGACAAAATTGACTATTACAATAGTAGAAACTCGTCTCATAATTAATTTTAACCATAATTAAATTAAAAATTTTATTAGGAAATTGAAGTTTGACTACTCCACAGTTTAGGTTGATAGTTACATATCATTGTAAGCGTGAACTTTGACAACCATCTCACTTCGACAGATAATTTAATGTAAGCTATAGGTCAACAAGGGAGGTGCCTATATTGACTACGACTAAAGTGGATCCTCGTATTATCAGAACAAAGAAGCTGCTGGTAGAAGCGTTTCAAGAGGTTTCCCGAGAGAAAAAGATGTCACAAATCACTGTTAAAGATATTACTGAACGTGCCACGGTCAATCGTGCTACTTTCTACGCACATTTTACAGATAAATATGATATTCTCAATTACACTTTATCCGAAACAATTTTGAAAGATTTAAATAATACATTATCCGTATCAGATATTATTAATGAAACTGTCATATCAAACCTATTTATTTCTATTGCTAATTATATGGTTGAAGTGCAAGACTCTTGCAAGATGAATAGTGAAACGTTTTGTAACCAAGCCCATCAACGTATTAATAATGAATTAGAAGATATTTTTACCATTATGCTTCGTAATAGCTACCCTGAACAGGATATTGACGTTCTCGTTAATAGTGCTAGTTTTCTAGCTTCAGGATTATGTGGTCTCGCTAGACATTGGCTCGATACCAGTTCGCTTACAGCAGAAGCTTTTATAGATAAAAATTTACCTTTCTTAATTCATCACATCACACACTTGTAATTAAACCTTTAAGGCATTGCCTTAGAGGTTTTTTATGGAAAAAGCTAATCTAATCAACAAATACTGAGCATTGTTGTCTAAGCAACAAGTTTCATAAGCATGTATGTTGCATATTATTTAAATGGGGCGTATATTACATTTATACAACATGTGTTAGTTAGATAATAAGTGTTGTATAAATATTAAATGAAGTTAGGAGGTAAGGACATGTCAGATATTGATGAACACGAGGGATTTAAACGTACGTTTAAAAATAATAAATTGACACTAGGTTTATCCATACCGTTTGATAATAAACAACAAAACAATATTGATTTTGATGAGCAATTGAGACTCGCTCAAAAGGCAGAGTCTTTGGGATTTACAAGTTTGTCTGTGAGAGATAATCCATTGTATAGCCCTCACTTAGGCAACGTTACTACGAATTATGATCCATTCGTCTTTTTAACTTATCTGAGTGCCTTTACCTCAAAGATTGCACTGGGTACTGGTAGTACCGTAGCAACCTTACGACATCCCATTCATCTAGCTAAATCAGCTGCCTCACTTGATCTCATTTCCAATCAACGTTTATTACTCGGTATGGCTACCGGTGATCGCTCTTTTGAATTCCCTGCATTTAAAGTAGACGAAAATGAATTAACAGAACGTTATCAAACAACCATTCACTCACTAAGAGAACTGTGGCAATCACATTCTCCCAAAATCTCAAATTCAATTTTCGAATTATATGAAGATTCAGGGTTACAAGTATTGCCAAAACACCATTCAATTCCAATGTTTGGTACCGGATATTCAAAACAATCAATGGCTTGGCTTCAAGAAAATATGGATGGTTGGCTATTTTACGCACAACCTTTTCAAGATCAAAAGAAATTAGTAGAAGCTTGGCACAGTGGTACCGACCGATTTAAACCGTTTATGAATATTCTAATGATTGATTTATCCCAAAATCCAAATGAAACCGTAAAACCGATTAAATGTGGTTTCCGTACTGGACGTAAAAATTTATTACAAATATTAAAAGCTTATGAATCAATTAATACAAATCATATTATCTTAAGATTTACAAACGATGATCGTGATATCGAAGCATTAATAGAAGAGGTTGGTGTGCACATTGTTCCCCACTTCCCAGCTCATACAAATTAGGAGGAATAAATAATGAGAGAATTATTAGATAGAATTAATCAATTAGCAAATAAAGAAAAAGTTGAAAGTTTGAGTGTTGATGAAAAACAAGAACAACATCAATTAAGACAAGAATATTTAGGTATGATTAGAGGTCAAGTACTTCATACTTTCTCAACGATGAAAGTTTTAGACCCACTTGGCCAAGACGTTACACCTGATAAAGTGTATGACTTAAGAGAAGAATACGGCAACATTCAAGAAAATTAAAATCATATTATCAAGACTTAGGCTGCCCTTAAAGTTCCAACTTTGAGGGTAGCTTTTTTATGTCCATATTTTTGAGTAAAATCCTTAGTTGATCACAGCTCATTTTGTTGAAACCCTTTCCTAGGGAAACTATAAAGTAGTTCTTTGATTTTAATAATTAAAACTACTTAATGAAGTGATCGCTCACTTATGTTCGTTTATGCGACTGATTCTCTATGCCGCTCAACAAATATATTTCATAGTCTATCGTAGAATAATTCAAGCCATAAATGTTTATTTATAAGATACATTCAGGTATAGAATCAAACATCCTAACTTATCACGATAATAATTATGATATTATATAAAATAAATATATAATAATATATAAAACAACTAAGAAAGGGCATACCATGAATAAGGTTAAAAAAGGGTATTTATTTAATATTATTTCCGTAGCAATCCTGTCTTTACCCCCAATATTAAACAAACTTTCACTCAGTGATTTATCATCTATTCAAGCAAATTTTTTTATGCTTTGTTTTCAACTTTAATATTATTAATAACTGTATTACTCGATAAAAGTAAAATAAAAATCTATCCTAACAAATTTATATGGCTCTTAGGTATTACTAATACAATAGGTACTTTACTCCAATATGTAAGTTTAAGTTTGTTAGATCCATTTAGTGTTGGATTATTAGGAAGATTTTATATTATATTTGCGTTGTTTCTTTCAGTGCTCTTTCTAAATGAAACATTGTGCAAAAACGATACCCTTCCTATAATTTTTGCTGTTATAGGTACATTCTTGATTACTCATTTTTCAGGTGATTTTAACAGTATATTAGGTGTGATTGTCGCCCTATCTTATACATTCTTTTTTGCGCTAACGAATATATTAGCTAAAAAGACCGTCAAAGACATTGATTCTAAAACCATCTTACTATACAATCGGGCGACTTCTACTTTGTTGCTTATGAAAGAGTTATACTTTGATTTAGCTGGAAAAGTCCTACCTTATCAGCTTCCAAATATTACTCAATGTGTAGACATGGATAAAATTATATATGGTTCAGATGCACCTTATACAACCGATTAAGTTGTTACGATGTTAGCTGATGAACTTGAAAGAACTGATCTATTATCACATCATGAACTTGAGAAAATGTTCTATGATAATGGCAAACAATTATTAAAAACAATTAAAGAAGATTAATAAGCTTGAGCGGCACGGGTATCACTGTACCTGTACCGCCCATGCTTATTTTTATGCCAATATTTCATCCATTGATCGATTTACGCTACTAGCGTACATTCCACCAAATTTTAGTAAATGGACCATAAATAAATATAGTCTATAAAATTCTAAACGCTTACGAGCACCTTTTCCTGAAGGATAGTGCTTCTCATATTCGTCATAAAATTCTCGGGTAAATCCACCAAATACAGTAGTGATTCCTAAATCAAACTCCCTATCGCCATAAAACGGTGCAGGATCGAATAAAGCGGGGCTACCATCTGTTAAGAACATATAATTGCCACCCCATAAGTCTCCATGCAATAATGACGGTTTACTATTGTGATTTTCTAGTTCATTTACCATCACTGTGCGGACTTGTTCATAGACTTTATTATCTTCGTCATTCCATAATCCTTTCCCCATGAGTTCATCTCTCAAATGATCCATACGACGTTCGACAAAGATTTCACTCCACGAATCAGACCAAGTATTATCAAATGAAATATCTCCACCTTCATGAGGTAAATCAAATCCAAATTTGCCGTCAGATTGTTGCTGGCTATGCATTTTGGCTACTAATTGACCTAGTTTTCGTTGACTACCGGTCGTTCCCTCATCTAAGTAACTCAATATTAAGAAAGCATCACCATTAATTTCACCGCTATCAATCACATGTGGTGCTGTAACACCTGCTTCCTCAAAAGCGTTAAGTCCAGCAATTTCAGCAGCATAGAATGATTTATCACGATTGCGTTGAACTAATAAGAAATACACGTCATCTTCTGTAGTTACTTTGAATGCTTCGTTCACATCTCCACCACTCACCGACTTAATGTCTCGTATATGATTTAATGGTAATTGTTCTTGCCAATCTTTTTTCATGATGTTTCCTCCTTCGAATACATCTTCTCACTTTATTATTATATTTCCTGAAATAGGACTATTTAATCGTTAGCATATATATCCACATTTAAGTTGAGGCAAATTTTTAAACAGTTTCTAAATTAACTATGCAATTATTCTTGAACATGCTAGTCTTAGAGAGGAATGTTTTTTCAATGATATTAAATGAGGATAGTAAGCCTCAAATACAATGAAACAGGAGCATTAAAATGTATAAATTAATTAAACCACTATTATTTAAATTCGACCCTGAAAAAGCGCATGGCATGACCATTGATGCTTTAAAACTTGCCCAAAAACGTCTCTTTTTACTACCTATTATGCACAAAATCTTTAACTATGAAGATCCTTATTTAACACAAACAATTAAAGGTATCACATTTAACAACCCAGTTGGTTTAGCTGCTGGCTTTGACAAATCTTGCGAAGTACCTAAAGCACTTGAAAATGTTGGCTTCGGTGCACTTGAATTAGGTGGCATTACACCTAAACCTCAAGATGGTAATCCAAAACCTCGCATGTATCGTCTAGTTGAAGATAATGCATTAATCAATCGTATGGGCTTTAATAATATTGGTATGAACAGAGCGTTATGGAATTTACGTCGCCATTCATACAATATCCCTGTTGGCTTAAATGTTGGTGTAAATAAAACGACACCTTATAATGAGCGTTATCAAGATTACATTAAAGTAATTGATACGTTTAAAGCTGATGTCTCATTTTTTACAGTTAACATAAGTTCACCAAATACTGAGAATTTACAAAGTTTCCATGATAAAGATGAATTTTCAATGTTATGCAAAGCTTTGAAAGACTTTAAAGCCAATACAGAAGTAAATGTCCCTATTTTCTTAAAATTAACTTCTGATTTAGAACTAGATGGTTTTAAAAATATTCTACCAGCAATCACTGAAACATTTGATGGTATGATTCTAGCGAATACAACTCGTAAGCGTGATGGTCTCACTTCTTCTAATAAAGTAGAAGATGGCGGATTAAGTGGACAACCCCTTTTCAAAAGAAATTTAGAGTTAGTGAAATGGGCATATCAACAAACAAATGGCGAATTCTTAATTATCGGCACAGGCGGTATATTTAGTGCTAAAGATGCCATTCAAATGATGCGAAATGGTGCATCTCTTGTTCAAATCTATTCTTCATTAGTTATTGAAGGTCCTGGTTTGACTAAGAAGATAAATAAAGACATCGCTGCTTACTTAAAGCGACATAATTATAATAACGTGAGTGATATTATTGGATTAGACGCAAAATAATATAGCTTTACTTAATTATAAAAAGTACTATACTTAAGCCAAAGATAACAAGTTTACCGGAGGGGTATACGTATGACTGCAGAAGATAAACATACAAAACAAAATGCAGACCAACCGTCTAAAAGTAAAGAACAGCCATCAAATCAAAATGATAAAGTGCAAAAAGATGACGATAATAGCATTGGTTACAATGGTGAAAAGAAAACTGCACTTGATCTTGAAATCGAACGTGAATTACTTGAAATGATGGAAAATGAAGATCCAGAACCTGAGAAGCAGAAAAAAGGTTTGAAAATTGCAGGTATCCTATCTGCATTTGTGATTGCCATTCTAGCCATTATACGTCTCATTAATCGAACAATATAAAATACGACTCCTAATTTAAAATGATTAAACTTCAAATTAGGAGTCATTTTCTTTAAAATTGTTGTAAAAAATCTTTAGCTTCTTGATTGATTTGTTTAAAATCAATGCCTTGAGCCATCGCAGCGAAGACACATCCACAATAGCATTGTCGAAATATATGATAGTCATTACACATCTCTATTGAACGTTCATAGCCCTTATTTTTCTTGAAGTCACTCGGCAAGTAGCTCACATCATATAAATGTTGTACTTCCATACCCAGTTCATTTATAAGTTGCGCATTCTTTTTAGGTGATAGTGTGAGTGCACTTCCAAAGTAATCATACCCGTATTTCACAGCAGCTTCAGCAACTAGCTCCAACCGCATTTCGAAACATGCCGTACAACGTAACCCACCTTCTGGTTCTTCAGTGAGGCCACGTGATTTTGCCATTTTCATAAATTCATGCGGTTTATATTCCGCTTCAATATATTTAACATTCTTTCCGGTTCTCTCATTAAAATTATAGACAAATTGTTCCTGAACTTTTGCACGTCTTAAATATTCATTTTTAGGATGTATATTGGGATTCGCAAAATAAATTGCCACGTCAGCATATTCCGTTAAATATTCTAACGTATAAGTGCTACATGGCGCACAACAACTATGTAGTAAGAGTTTAGGTCTTAAACCTTCCCTTTCCCATTGATTAATTAATTTTTTCAATACCTTATCGTAGTTAATTTTTTGATTCTTCATTTTAGCAATAATTGGATCAGCTTTTAACATAAAAAATGACTCCTTAAGCATTATATACATTTATTATATAATAATTAAGGAGTTGAATAATAGTTAATATTCTTTTTTTAGCATAATCATATAGTAAATAAACATGATACCGTCGAATAGCACACCAGAAATTGCACATTTGATTAATTGTTCTTTGAAGTTAAACCCATCATTAAAAATATAAGGGAAGATAATCCCCGTAATAATAAACATCATCGTTGCAAAATAAACGACGAAAAACGAGCATTTTATTGCAAGCTTTTTCACCCATTATTTGTATTCTTCAGCTGAATGAGCTTTTAACTCATCTAAACGGTTTCTTCTATTAATCCAAAGAGATACAAACGTTAAAATAACACTCAACGCTAATAAGCATATTGTTCCAAAATCCACTGTTTCTCTCTTCATATCAATAACCAAGCTTATTGTACCTAAGATAACTATTGAAATATATGTCAATAAAAACATAACCGCTAACTTATGTTCAAGCACACATTGCTCACGCTCATCACGACCTGTGGGATTTCGAGTGAACCAATTAAATAAATTTATCCATTTCTTAATCCTCCTCACCATATTCTTTAACAATTTTACCTTTACCAACGAAATAACTTACTACGCCGAAAATTAAAGCAGAAATAAAATTAAATGTTATGAAAAATCCTAATTCAATCTTTTGATCTGAAAAATATAGTCGCGTTAAATTAAGTAGGATCATGATTACACCAAACATAATACCACCGAAAATACTGCCTAACTTATGCTTCTTTAATAATCTTTGATATGCTTCTTTAGAATAAACTCGATTTTCATCTAAATTATTTTTTCGAATGCCTCTCGATAAGAAAATACTAGCAATCGATTCTGAAAGTGATGACGATGAATTATGTTATGTTCATACTTTCGAACAAGATACAGAATTGACTGATAATATGAAATTAAAACTGTGGATAGCCGCAGAAAATGCTGACGATTTAGACATCTTTGCAGGCATTAAAAAGTTAGACCGTCGTGGTAATGAGGTGCATTTTCCTGATTTCAATCATATTGAAAAAGGTCAAGTTGCAACAGGTTGGTTACGCGCTTCTCATCGCGAACTAGATGAAACGAAATCAACAATTGCACAACCATGGCATACACATGAACATGAACAAAAAGTTAGCCCAAATGAAATCGTGCCAATCGAAATAGAATGGTTACCATCTGGTACATTATTTAAAAAAGGTGAGTCATTAGCAGTTGTTGTTAAATGTAACGAAATTATCAAAGGTAATAGCACTCCTTTACCTAATACGAAAACACGTTATGAACACGAAGATACTGTAAACAAAGACAATCACCTTGTTTATACTGGTGGCGATTATGATTCACACCTAATTATTCCAGTAATTGAATAATTATTTAAAGTAACATAAACATTAAGCATATTCTTTTTCTCAATACCTAAAAGCCAGTAAATGAATTATAAAATTCACTTACTGACTTTTAAATTTATATATCATCTACCATTAATATTTATCTCAAGATATCATTAGAGCCAACGCCAAAATAATTGATGTAAAATACCTAAATCATCATATCGATGAATGATAGTTGAACCAAATAAATGTAAGGCAAATCCAATAATTACAAAGAAAATCATTACACTATAGAAACTCGCAAAACGTAACGTATGATTTACACTATACTTTGAAATTAAATACACTGATGATGTTAAAAGTAAAATCACTGAAAAGGCAATCAATATACCACTGAAAATATACAACTCAAGGAAAAACACAATAAATCCTAAAAATAACATACTTACTGATAATGTATTAACTAATATATAATCAGATAAAACCTTTTTAAAGGAAATGCTTTCTACTATCATTAAGCGAATAACGGCGAATGTTACGATAAATAAAAACGCAAGTGCTAGCATAGTAGTTAATACAAATTTCAAGATAATTGTTGCAGTATCAACAAAATAACCATCAAATAAACGTGCTGAAAGTAGGTGTAAAAACATTCCCAATATAAGTAAACCAATAATGACTAATGATGATAGCAAAGTCATACTAAATAACTTATTCCCTTTCATCACTGCATCATGAGAAGTAAAAGCTTGTTTAAAAAATTGCTTACTTTCATTGAAGGTCGATTTCACTTTAATCGTGAATGGACCTTCAGCGTAGCGGTGTTCATAAGACATATATCTATGTGTAAATTCACCACGATCGTACTCACTATGATTCTGTTCTCCATTAATTTGTTCTTGCTTAACAGCTGTAGAATGACTTGTAGATTGAATCTCCGAATTGAATGATTCTGTTGTTGATTGCGTTGATTGAGATAATGAACCATTTAATTTATTACCACAACTACCGCAATATTGATCTCCTTGTTGATATGTCTGACCACAATTTGGACATTGCATTAGGGCTCCCTCCATAAATATAAAATTCTAAGTTATTATACCATTATTTTATATTGTGTCATATATTATATTTTATAAATTAAAAAAGAAAGATGAATTCATTGAAAATTCATCTTTCTTTCATAGGTATGATTATTCAGCTTCTCTAATCTCTGCATCAACATCTGCGTAATCAATTTCTGTTTCTGTAAATGTTTTATTATTAACTGGGAAATGTTGTTTGAATGTTTCGAAATTCTGTATTTCAACAGTTACATCGTCTACTTCAAAGTCTAATACATGACCACCAAAGTTGCGCTCATCATTAGCAAAGTGAATATGGAAACCAGCTGATCCAATACCGTGGAATAATTCTGGAGTAAAGAATCCAATAATTGTTCCTTTAATATCTTCACGCGTTTCCTCTGGTTGTCTACGTGCTGAATCAATTAATCTAGTGTAAGGTGGTTCTTGTTTAGGCATCATTCGTACGTGCATTTTTTTAAAAGTACCACTTATTTTCACTGCAGAGAATAAGTTATCACTTAACATATGTTCTTTAACTTCGTTTAACACTTTTTCAGAATCTTTATTTGAAGTTTGATATGTTTGATCTGCTTCAAAACGAGTAATTGTTGCATATGGCGTCATTTCATCACCATTTAGTTTCTTAAACTCCTTATGCTCGTTAGCATGGAATGCTTCACCATCTAAAAAGATAACCTCACCATTAGAACCTGTTAATGTAGCTAGTCCTGAATCACCATGTTCTAATAGTTCATCGATAGACGCAGTTCCTTCTAATAGACCTGCCATTAATGTACCTAAAGTACCATGTTGATATAATACGTGACTCATTGAATATTCACTCCTATGTTTGTTTGACTAATAATTAATTTAAAGAATCTGGTAATACATTCGTTGATAATTTGATATTGTCTTTATAATTCACTGGGATATCAATTAATACAGGGCCTTCAGTTGCATAGCCTTCTTTTAAAGCCGCTTCTAATTCTTCTTGATTAGTAACACGTAACCCTTTTGCACCGAATGATTCAGCATATTTCACATAATCAACTGGTCCAAATTCAACTCCAGCTGAACGTTTATATTTCATTTCTTCTTGGAACTCTACCATATTATATTTACCGTCATTCCAAATTAATTGGATGATGTTTAAATTTTTGCGTACGGCTGTTTCTAAATCTTGACCTGAGAATAAGAAACCGCCATCTCCAGCTACTGACACAACTTGAGTATTTGGGCGCACTAATGCAGCTGCGATTGCCCAAGGTAAAGCAACACCAAGTGTTTGCATACCATTACTAAATAGTAAATGTCTTGGATTGTAACTTCTAAATTTACGTGCCATCCAAATATAATGGCTACCTACGTCTACAGTAACAGTTGTATCGTCAGTTAGTGTTTTTTGCATTGTTTCAATAATTTCTAATGGATGCATTACGCCATCTTCATGTGTGTACTTGATACCTGTTGCTTCAATGACTTCTGCTCTCAAACGTTCTAAGTCATCTAAACGATTTTGATTAATAAT
Organism: Staphylococcus sp. HMSC062A01; assembly: GCF_001836805.1. Lineage (NCBI taxonomy): Bacteria > Bacillati > Bacillota > Bacilli > Caryophanales > Staphylococcaceae > Staphylococcus > Staphylococcus sp. HMSC062A01. The sequence continues at coordinate 70,289 of NZ_KV830626.1, read as the reverse complement.
AGGTTCATGCACATTTTCAGATAGGAGTTGAATTGTCCCTGCAATATTACCAATTAATTCTTTTTTAGGGCGTAAAAAGTTAGTGATTTCAGCCTGTACTTCATCAATAACAATGATTTCTGTATCTAATTCTTTATTCCAATTACTTGCTTCGTATTCAATTGGATCATAACCAATTGCAACAACTAAGTCAGCTTTTCTTAATAATTCGTCACCTACTTGGTTACGGAATAAACCGACTCTTCCGAAGAAGTGATTTTCTAATTCACGGTCAAGTACACCGGCACCCTGGAATGTTTCAACAACTGGTAAATTTGATTTAGCAACTAATTGACGAATTGCTTCAGTTTCTTTCTCACTTGAACTTCTCATACCTACTAGCAACACTGGGAATTTCGCATGTTTTATAGCTTTGATAACGTCTTGAATGTCTTCTGAATTTGGAACACCTAGTTGTGGTTGTTCACATAAATCAATTGCATTAGATGTTACTGGAGACTCGATAACATCTTGTGGGATACTAATAAAACTTGCACCATTTTTACCTGAAGTCGCTGTACGAATAGCGTTTGTCATTACTTCAGATAGAGACTCAGGATCTTGTACTTCTGCGCTATATTTCGTAGATGATCTTAAAAGAGAAGCGTTATCTACTGCTTGATGCGTCATACGTAATAAATCGTTACGTTTAACTTGACCACCGATAGCTAACACTGGATCACCTTCTGAAGTCGCTGTTAATAATCCAGTTGTTAAGTTACTTACTCCAGGGCCACTCGTTACTAATGCTACACCTGGTTTACCAGTTAAACGACCGATACCTTGTGCCATCATGGCAGCATTTTGTTCGTGACGTGTCACAATAAGTTCTGGACCATCATCTTCAAGAGCATTAAAGAGATAGTCTATTTTAGCTCCTGGAATACCAAATACGTAATCTACATTATTATTTTTTAAAGTATCAATGACCATGTTTGCAGCAGAATAGTTTTCTTTAGTCATCTGAATTCATATCCTTTCAAGTTCTGTTTTAAAGTTTAATATTAAAAAGAAGCCACCTACATGTCTATTTTTTAAGGGAAAAAGAGGGAAAGACTTAGTTACATGAGTTGTGGCTTCTTTATATTTAAAGTTACTTCATTATTTCATTGTTGCTAGTAATCTCAGTTAGGGATACATATTTAAATGCGAGATGGGAGTCTTCTATCTATGTCAATTGGTGTAATAAATCATAAAGTTCAGCACTATTATGCTAATACAATATAAGGGGATGGATTTACTACACGAAATAGAAGCATTTAAATATGATGTAACTTTACTACATGACTAATTATAGTATGTTCTGAACTATTAATAAAATACATATTTTCGATAGAACCTATTCCATAATGGAATAGGTCAACAAACTTTAATTTTTTAGTAAAATACCACTAAATAAAGGTCTAATTACTTGACTTATTGTGTGTTTTTAGTATGCTAACCTCGACCAAAAGACCACTTTTTATATTTTATGGATAATTTTACTCTTTTTTGTTGTTTTTATTTCTTATTAATCTGTTATAATCAAATCTATCATTTAAAATTTCCTTGTTACACTCTGTCATTTTATAAAAAGTAAGAAAACTTAAAATTTTCAGAAATTTTAGACAAAAATACAAAGTTTTGTGCTAATATAATAAATATTCTAGAGATAACAAGCTAATCTTATAACTCAATATATTAAGTAAGTGGAGGTTCATGATTATGGCCAGTTTTTTCAAAAATTTAACTCGAAAAGAAGATCCCACAATCTATCAAAATAAAGATGGTCATTTAAAACGTACATTACGCGTTCGAGATTTTCTTGCATTAGGTGTTGGTACGATTGTATCAACTGCAATTTTTACATTGCCTGGCGTTGTAGCCGCTGAACATGCAGGCCCTGCCGTTGCATTATCATTCTTACTTGCAGCGATTGTTGCAGGTTTAGTTGCCTTCTCATATGCCGAAATGGCATCAACAATGCCTTTCGCCGGTTCAGCTTATTCTTGGATTAACGTTTTATTTGGAGAATTTTCAGGTTGGGTCGCAGGTTGGGCACTTTTAGCTGAATACTTTATTGCCGTAGCCTTTGTAGCATCCGGATTCTCTGCCAATTTAAGAGGACTCGTATCACCATTAGGTATCGTATTGCCTAAAGCATTATCGAATCCATTCGGAGCTGGTGGTGGTGTGATTGATATTATCGCTGCTGTTGTAATCATTATTACTGCAATCATTTTATCACGTGGTATGACTGAAGCAGCACGTGTAGAAAACGTCTTAGTTATCTTAAAAGTATTTGCAATCGTATTGTTCATTATCGTAGGTTTAACTGCTATCCAAGCATCTAACTATGTTCCGTTTATTCCAGAACATAAAGTGACTGAAAATGGTGATTTCGGTGGTTGGCAAGGTATTTATGCTGGGGTTTCTATGATTTTCTTAGCTTATATTGGATTTGATTCAATCGCAGCCAACTCTGCAGAAGCTATCAACCCACAAAGAACAATGCCTCGTGGTATTCTTGGTTCATTAGCTGTCGCTTTAGTATTATTCGTAGGTGTAGCTTTAGTATTGGTTGGTATGTTCCATTATTCTAAATACGCTGGTAATGCTGAACCTGTAGGTTGGGCACTTCGTCAAAGTGGCCACGGTATTATTGCTGCTGTCATTCAAGCTATTTCAGTAATCGGTATGTTCACCGCTTTAATTGGTATGATGTTAGCAGGATCACGTTTATTATATTCATTTGGTCGTGATGGTTTATTACCACCTTGGTTATCAAAATTAAACCATAAACATCTACCAAACAGAGCACTTTTAATCCTAACTATTATTGGTGTATTAATTGGTTCAATGTTCCCATTTGCATTCTTGGCACAACTTATCTCAGCAGGAACATTAGTCGCATTTATGTTTGTGTCTCTTGCAATGTATCGTTTAAGAAAACGTGAAGGTAAAGATTTACCTGAACCATCGTTTAAAGTACCATTCTTCCCTGTACTACCAATAATCACATTTATTTTAGTATTACTTGTATTCTGGGGATTAAGTTTCGATGCTAAACTATATACTTTAATTTGGTTCGTTGTTGGTATCATAATCTATTTAAGTTATGGTGTTCGACATTCTAAGAAAAATGAAGAAGAGGACTACGTCGTACCAAAAGATTAATACAAATGAAAAAGCACCTGTCTCATCGATTGAGATAGGTGCTTCTTTTCGTGTTACCAGCCTTGACCATCAATATTATAATTATTCAGTTGTCCATCTTGTAACGCTTGCAATGCATTCTCTATTGTATTTAAAGCATAATCTAATTGTTCATACGTAATAACTAATGGTGGTTGGAAACGTAGTACATTACCAGCTACTGCAATCAATACAAGACCATGATCAAAACAATAATTACATATTTTAAGTGCTTCTTCAGAAGCTCTCGTCTTAGCTTGTTTATTTGATACGATATCAATACCAATTGATAAACCTTTACCACGCACATCTCCAACGAAATCATAATCATTCACCCATTGATCCATTCGCTTGCGCACGTAAGCCCCTTTTTCAGAACTAGCAGTTAATAAATCTTCATCTTCAATCATACCTAATGTAGCTAAAGCCGCTTCACAACTTACAGGATTCGCACCAGTTGTAAATAGATGTGCCGGTGCCTCAAGTGTCTCTATGATTTCTTTACGACCAACAATAGCAGACATCGGTAATCCACCTGCTAGTGATTTACCAAATGTAATTAAATCCGGTGTGAAATTAAAGTGATCAATTGAACTCCATGTACCAGTTCGCCCTAACCCCTGTTGAATATCGTCTACAGCAATTAGAATACCATGTTCACGGCATAACGCTTCTAATGCCTCAAAGTAACCATCTACAGGTTCTAATAGACCTCCGTCACCTTGGATTGTTTCTACAACAATACAAGCCACTTCTTCCGCTGGCACATATTTCGCAAACATTTCTTTTAATGGTGCAAGATACTCTTCAACTGTATTTGCATTTGGCTGCTCATACATCCCTCTATATTTATCAGGGAATGGAATATGATAAAATCCATTCAATAATGGTCCATAATGTTTGCGCATATTTAAACTAATGGCAGACATGGATAATGATCCAAATGTTGACCCATGATATGCATTTGTAAAACTAATAATGTAAGGGCGTCCCGTATAAGCTCTCGCAAATTTTATAATACCGTCATTCGCATCAGACCCACTTAATCCAAACGTTACACGTTTTTCATAGTCACCTGGAGCAATTTCACAAAGCTTTTTAGATAATTTCACTGCTGGTTCATGATACATATATGCTGGTGTATAATGAATAAATTTCTCAGCTTGTTTCTTAATCGCTTCAGTAACTGGTTTAGGTGCGTGTCCTACATTTTGTGAACTTGCACTTGATAATAAATCAATATATTCTTTACCATCCACATCTACTAGTGTCGCACCATAACCATGGTCAATGGCTAATGGATAGTATTTTATTCTCCCTGATGCGGCGAAGTATTTCCCATCTTCATTAATTAATTCCTCTGCTTTACTCATATCGGCTCATCCTCCCAAGATAGACCATCCCTTTTGTTTCCCTCTATTTGAAAAGTTCTCCGGCCCTCTAAATAAACACTATTTAAGTGATAATATTGAATATATTACTAATAATTGTCAGATTTGTAAATATTTTCTGAATAATCAAAAATAATTAAAGTTTATAATTTTTGGTATTTATTATTTTCTTTTTAAAAAGACCCCACAAAGCTATTACTTTGCGGGTAGTTTAATATGGATAATTATTTACTTTCGTATGGAATTACATCGTCTCCATATTCTTTCTTAATATAATCTTTAATTTCTTTCGATTGCATAACTTTTAATAATTCTTGGAACTTTTTATCTTTTTTATGTCCTTCTTGTACAGCAATAATATTGGCAAACGGAGATGATTTACCTTCCATAACAATTGCATCTTTAGAAGGTTTCAAACCATTATCGATGGCATAGTTAGAATTCATAATCACTGCTGCTCCTTCACCGTTTTTATATGTCTTTGGTAAAAACTCAGCCCCTTGTTGATGATTGAATTTTAAATTCTTTTTATTTTCAGCGATATCTTCAAACTTAGCATCTTCAATTTTGACACCTTTTTTCAACTTAATGAGACCTTCATCTACAAAGAATGATAAAAATCGTCCTTCTTCCGCTGGATTATTTGAAACATAAATCGTTGAACCTTCAGGAATATCTTTTAGATTTTTATATTTTTTACTGTATACGCCCATTGGAGTTGTAAATACTTTACCTAATTCTTCTATTTTATATCCATGACTCTTCTTTTCAGCTTTTAAATAAGGTACATGTTGGAAGAAGTTCGCATCTACATCACCTTTATCTAATAGTTTATTTGGCACTTTATAATCATTGACCTCTTTAACTTCTAAATCATAACCTTTTTTCTTTAATTGTTCTTTAGCTTTCTTCAACACATCTCCATGGGGTGCAGGTGAAGCAGCAACCGTGATTTTTTTATTATCCTCTTTATCTTTGCCACATCCAGCTAATACAATAACTAAAACTAAAATACTTATAACACTTAACCATTTTTTCATGTATATCGACACCTCTTTTTTAATAATGATTCAATTACACTTCAACTCTTAAATAGTTAGAAGACATAAAAAAATACTTTCTATTATTTAAGAGAAAGTATCGATACACTTTCTCTTATCTCTTAAAGTATTGTCTACTTTATGTGAATTAGCACCATTTCGTTAAACGACGGTTGCTGGGCTTCTTAGGGCACATCCCTCCACCACTCTTGATAAGAGTTAACAAGTTTTATTGAATTGTTATTATATTAGCATTGGATAGTGTTTGAGTCAATATCATTTTTTAAATATTCTAAATTTTTAAAATGTGTGATTTCCTTCGTCATAGGGAATAGCTTGTTAAACTCATTTGAAGGATGGATAATTATGATACGATACGGCTACCACTTTCTTAGTGCATTACTGATTAGCATTTTATTATTGCTTATCATGTTTACTATGGATGTCGTAACACACACGACGCACCTAACCTTGTTATTAATCAATATCGATTTCATTGCTGACCCAAATCAAACACCACTGATTTTAGAACTATTGATTCATATTGTCATTGGATTTTTAATTTACATCACATTTCTAATTATTTATAAATTTTTCAAACCTTTTTACAAAATAAGTTATTTATTACTGATCATCATTTTTCTAATATTATATCCATTACTTATTCTATTGGCACAACGTTCATTTTTTCAATTTAGTTGGACAGAATACGGTTTATGGATGATTGCTCATTTAATTTTCACTGTTTGCATGGCATGGTCTATCCCTTACTTTTCTAAAAAGAAATGGTAAGTTAGCATCATTAAATTTAGTATCACGATTACTTATATTCATAAAAACTTTAATATTGTAAATCTAACTTTACAAATATGTCATTCTTTAAGCTAATTTAAAGTTTCAATATGGTTTACTTTAAACCCCTATTTTAATTAATTCTGAGTGTTACACTAAGGCTGTAAAAGATAAATAATGAAATGGGGTTTTCATTGTGATGAAGGTTTCTCTATTTGCGTCAACACTTATTTCAAGTACAGTATTATTAACTGCTTTTAGTGGACATCAAGCTTTTGCTGCTGATATCGTTACTAAGAATAACGCACAAGAAGTTGCTTCAGAGGCGTTATCAAATAGTGGAGGTAATCCAGATTTACAAAACTTTGGAAAAGTAATCGACAAAGGGGACTATTTTGAAATTAAAAGCCATAATAAAGCAAATGCTGGTTTAGGGGTTTATAAAGTTCATAAAAATGGCCAAGTCGAATATAAAAATGATAAATATAGTAACTTTAATCAACTTCAAAGTGGAGAAACATATGTTGAACACGGTATTGCAAATGCTGCTGAATTAGATGATCTAAAGGAAGAAGCATCTAAAATTAATTCTGTAGATTGTGCGCGTGAATTAAATTCATATTATGTCGGTAACGTTAAATCTAACGAAGTGCCTTCGTCTCAATCAGTAAAAAAACAAGGTAACCATAATAGCACAAATGCTCAATCTTCATTACCTGAAACTGGTCATTCAGACAGTGAACAATCCATTCAATTATTAGGTAGCATTTTCTTATTACTAGGCGGTGCGTTAGTAGCTAAACAATCTCATAAAAAAATCTCATAGAAAAAACGAGATGACTTCAAAGTCATCTCGCCTTTTTTGTTATTGATTGCTGTTCCCATTCTCTTCAGTACTATCTTTTTTATTGTCGTCTTTATTGTCTTGCTGTTTTGTATCTTGCTCTACACCTTCTGGGTCACGTTCTTTCGCGCTACCTTTTTTAGGATTATAGTTTGCACCTTCAGTATATTCGTTCCCCGCATTCCATAGTAAGAACTCATTCACACCATTATCTTTTAAAGCCTGAACTTGTTCAGATACTGCTTTGGCATCATAATCAATATAATTACCATCACCTAAATATGATGCTGTGAAATCTTGAATCCATGGACGAGAAATTGGTTTTTTCTTACCTAGTGAATCTAGTAAACTATTTTCTTTTTGAATGTATCGATTTACTGTTTTGTACGGTTCTGTATCCGGAGCATCTAAACCAAAGTCACCGTTACTCCAATGTGAAGGATAAATCATTGATGAAATCGCATCTACATTTTCAGACATTTTAGGGAAACTTTGACCAATGCCTGGTGCGTTTTTAACTAATGCAGAATAGCCAAATACGTCTGCCGATACGTTAACACCCATTGGTTTCAACTCTTTATTAGCATGTTCTAAGAATTTTGTAATTGTATCAACACGTTGATCACCTGAACTTAACTTGCTATTTTTGTAGTCACCCTTACTATAAGTTAAACTGTCTGCTTCATTTTCAAAGCCTTCTGGGAAACGCACATAGTCAAATTGGATATCTTGGAATCCAGTTTTAGCTGCTGCTTTAGCGACAGTAATATCATAATCCCATACTTCCTTCATGAATGGGTTAACAAAGCTATCGCCTTTACCATTAGTCCAAACTGACCCATCACTTTCTTTAAATGACCACTCAGGATGTTCTTCAGCTAATTTAGTATCCTTAAATGTAACGATACGAGCAATTGGATAAATATTGTTATTATGCAATTTTTTCAACAATTTCTTACCATCTACAATATCTAATGTGTTCTTATCTACTTGTTTATTTCCAGTGTTAAGTTTCATTGTGATATTACCTTCATCATCTTTAACATCGATAACCATTGTATTTAATTTAGAATCTTTAATGAACTTAATTAATTCATCAATCTTATCGCCTTGTGTCAAATTGCTTGTGACATAAATACCTTTAACGCCATCTTTAGGGTAATCGACTTTATTCTCATTCTTGTTTTTGTCATTATTCTTTTTTAATTTCTCGCTTTGACTGTTAGTTTGTTCGTTCTTCTGGCTGTCCCCTTTTTGCCCGCTACTAGATGAATTATCACCATTACTGCACGCAGCGAGTAACAAAGCACTTGTTGTTAATACAGCAAATATTTTGTTCTTTTTCATTCCTTTAGTCTCCGAATATGCTTTATATGTATAATTAGGCTCTCATTATTTAGAATAGTAAGCGATTTAAATAGTTTAATTATCCTAAATAAGAGAACCTAACTTTCTTATAGAATAGCATATTTTATGTACTATTAATCAATATGGCAAAATTTTATATAATAAATTATCTAATATTTGCATACATTTAATTTTTTAAAATTAATGATACCCTGATTATGTTACAAGAGTTCTGAGATGAGAATTGTCCATCACGCATAAAAATAGAGTGTATAGAAAATAGTTACTTTCTATACACTCTATTTTTCATATTAAACTAGTTATAAATTGTTAAATCTTTATATTCATCATCAAGGAGCTTTTTTAATAGAACTTCTATATTATCTTCGCAACAATAAAGACCATCTTTTACATTTAATTCTGTATCTTTATCAGAATTCGTTAACCAAATGGCAGCCATATTAACATTTAACGCTCCCATGATGTCATTTCTATAAGAATCTCCTATAAACAAGCACTCTTCAGGATTAACGTTTAATCTAGACGTGACATTTAAAAATGCTTTAGGATAAGGCTTTTCGCAACCTATATTTTCAGATATAAAAATATTCTTCTCAAAAATTGTTCTAATATCGAAATTATCAATTTTAGTGTTCTGTTCTTTAATCTTTCCATTAGTAAGTATGGCGATGTTTACATTTTCTTTCAAGGTCATAAGTAAATCATTCATTTTTCTATTAACAGTTATACTAGACAGTAGCTTAGTAAAAAAGGATTCGAAATACTCGTTAGCTTCTTCGCGAGAAATATTTATATCAAAATGCTGTAAAGTTTTAATTAGTCTTAACTCTCGCAATTCATCTAAGGTAATAACCCCTTCATCATGCTGTTTCCAAAAGTATAAATCATATTTTTTAAATAATTTCATAAAGTCACTATAATCTATATCTTTAAACAACGTATACGTTTCAAACGTATCTTTATTCGCTTTTATCCATAATTTATTAAAAGAAAATAGCGTATTATCTAAATCAAAAATAACCAATTTAACTTTTTTAATCATTACTCACACGCCTTTTTAAATGAATGAAGGGTTCAAAAACTCCCTACTTTAAAATAAATGATAACATAAAACGAACTATCATTCACATTTCATATAAATAGTTCGTTTTTATGTCGTTAATAATAAGAAACTATGTTAAATATTTGTAGGTATTTTTTAAACTAATGACCATCTTAATGATTATGTTATAAGTTTTTGAGACTTGAATTACTTATAACCCATTTAATATGATCTTGCGTTTTCAATTGTTGTAACTTGATGAATTCATTATTATTTTCAGGAAATTGCCACACATATTTTATAAATTCAAAACTAATTGTATTCGGATTACCCCCAATACGATGACGTTTCAAATTGTGAATAATCACCCTTTTTATGACACGGTAAATACACTTCCATCTAGGTTCTTTTAACCATATAACGTCAGTTGCTCTCTTCAACCTTAAAGGTAGTGTGTCCGAATAATTACCATCAATAATCTAAGTATTTTTAGCAATAATTTGATTAAGCTGTTCAATTAATTCTTCTTGACTAATCGTCGTTTTGTTATCAATCCAATTGATGTTATCCATATGATATAAAGGTATGCCATACATTTTATGTAAATGATGAGCTAATGTCGATTTACCAGAGCCTGGACTTCCAATAATTAAAATACGTTTTTCCATTTTCCCCTCACTTAATAAGATTTATTTACTTTATTATCGCTAAATACGTCTAATTTATGAAACTATAAACTGTAAAATATGAATTTTCAATAAATATAAGTTTTATAACTTGAGAATGATCTTTATTTTTATCATAATAAATATGAAAGTTAATTAAAGGAGTGGAAAGAGTAATGAATAAAGAACAATTAGAAAAAATGACAAATGGGAAAGGTTTTATCGCAGCATTAGACCAAAGTGGCGGTAGTACTCCTAAAGCATTAAAAGAGTATGGTGTAAACGAGGACGAATATAGCAATGATGACGAAATGTTCCAACTTGTGCACGATATGCGTACTAGAGTTGTAACTTCACCTTCATTCTCTCCAGACAAAATTTTAGGTGCTATCCTTTTCGAACAAACTATGGATCGTGAAGTTGAAGGCAAATACACTGGTGACTACTTAGCAGACAAAGGTGTTGTACCTTTCTTAAAAGTCGACAAAGGTTTAGCTGAACAACAAAACGGTGTTCAATTAATGAAACCTATCGATGATTTAGACGATACTTTAGACCGTGCGGTTGAACGTCATATCTTCGGTACTAAAATGCGTTCTAATATCTTAGAATTAAATGAACAAGGTATCAAAGATGTTGTTGAACAACAATTTGAATTCGCTAAAAAAATCATTGCTAAAGGTTTAGTACCAATCATTGAACCTGAAGTTAACATTAACGCTAAAGATAAAGCTGAAATTGAAGAAGTATTAAAAGCTGAACTTAAAAAAGGCTTAGATGCTTTAAACGATGATCAATTAGTAATGTTAAAATTAACTATCCCAACTAAAGCTAACTTATACAAAGAATTAGCAGATCATCCAAATGTTGTACGCGTGGTTGTATTATCAGGTGGTTACAGCAGAGACGAAGCTAACAAATTATTGAAAGACAATGATGAATTAATCGCAAGCTTCTCACGTGCATTAGCAAGTGACTTACGTGCTAGCCAATCACAAGAAGAATTTGATAAAGCATTAGGTGACGCAGTAGATTCTATCTACGACGCATCAGTAAATAAAAACTAAGGTGCGCAGAAAAGCGTTCAGATCGTGAGCAATAACGAGCTATGAGCAAAAATCGCTCTTTGATTTTAGCGATTAGCGTATTATTGTCGAACGATCTGCTTTTCGTAGCCCGTTTATCATTCCGGCGAAGTGCTCTACAACTTCACTCGAATATTTAAAAGCCGACTGGTTATTTCAACCGGCCGGCTTTTCTAATATTCACTATTTATAGAAACGTTCTAATTTTTGTTTAGTTTCCTCAATAAATACATTTAATTCTTTTTGTTTTTCTTCATCTTGTAATGCGCTTTGACTTGCTTTCATAAATCCATGAAATAATCCTTGTAATTGTTCACGAGATGCTTTCATCTGTTCAAAATCTACATTTTTAAATTGTTCTAAGCGTTTTGTAAATTCATCTTGGTCTACATTCTCTTTTAAAAAAGTTTTACCTTCATCTGTAATTGTGTAGATTTTTTTGTTACCTTCTTTAGAAATCGATACAAAGTCTCTATCTTCCAACATTTGTAATATGGGATAAACTGAACCAGGACTCGGTGAATAGAATCCTTTGAAACGTTCTTCTAAATCCTTAATGATTTGATAACCATGACGTGATTCCTCTTCTAACATTTGTAAAATTATAAATTGTAAATTTCCCTTTTTGAAGAATCTATCTCGACCTCCACCACGGCGTCCAAAACCACCAAATCTCTCAAATCCTTGTGGCCCTTTACTTCTACCAAATTGTTCAAAATGATCCATTCTTTGTCTTATATCTTGCATATGTCTTCTAAACATCATTAAAATCACCTTTTTTTATTTAATTAATTACTTTTTCGATATATCGTTATGTTTTTTAACAAAAATAAATACCACCCCAACAAACCCTGTCAGAATAGTATTTACGATTATTCTTCATCATTAAATTCCTCGTTTGTGAGTTGCTCGAGATTACCGAATAATGGTTTCCACTCTTCAATGGTATAATTTGAAACCAATCCCTTATACCAAAATGGATCTTTCTCAAGTAATGTCATTAATTCGTCTCGATTTTTAACTTTAAATATTAAATAAGCTTCTTTTATATCTTTCCGCGCATTCACTGTAGGACCAGAAACGATTAAATGTCCTTGTTTGATTAATTTCTTCAAATATAAAACATGTGGAACAACGTACTTTTTCCATCTTTTTAAATCAGTGTGTTCAAATTTTACGATGTAGTGTTTCATCGAATGCCTCCTCTAAACGTGAATCAATACTTTACCAAATTTACCCCCCAGTGATAACAGGTATGGTATCGCCATATTTATCTCGTAAATAGTGTTCTACGCTTGCAAGTTGCTGTTCATCTAGTTCTACTTCTACTTCTTTTAACCATTGTGGCAATTGTTGCATCACATCTTCAATTGGTTTGTCATTATGTTGCGTATGGCGTTCGATTAATGTTTCATAAGTATAATCATTAAAGTATAACAACTGTAATAAATAATACATATCCGCCGTCATAGGTTGACTTTCTTCGTCTAAAAATGCCACGACTTCATCGACAATTGAGTTTTCCTTAGGTCCTGCAATTAAACTGACATAAACAAATTTCTGTGCAATATCGATTGCCTTGCTAACCGCTTCCCACGTAGTCACTGCTGGACACATTGACGCAAAAACTAAATCATGCTGCCCTAATTCTTCTAGTTGAGCATCTTCAAACGATTGATTTAATGTTTTAAGTGTTACACCGTAATGATTTGCATTATCTTTTAACATGTCATGTAAAATTGGCGATGGTTCCAACGCTGTAACTTTAGCACCTTCTTTAGCAAACGGGACACTAAACACTCCTGACGCAGCCCCTACATCTAATACACTTAAATTACTAAATCGACCTGTTTGTTGCTCAATCCAATTCATAATCCGTTTCGTACGGTGCTGGCTTTCTTCAGTAAAAGAATTTTTATTAAAGTTTTCTGCCCACTTTTCAAAACCTGGTGTCGATGGATCACCTAAACCTGCACGTTTCATCCTTTTATCCTGAGTATTAGGGTCATCTTCCCACGCTTTCTCCCAATATTGATTACTAAATATATCTTTTGTCATAAGTAATCTCCTTTTCATTTGATACCCTCATCTTAACCACTCTTGTATAGTTCATAAACTAATTCGCATTCTCATTAAAAAAGCTTTCAACCAATCCAAAGCAAGTTAGCTACGCTTTGAAAATGATTGAAAGCTTATGTTGTATTCTATTATTCCTAACAATTTCAAAAGTTACAGTTCTTCACCGTTTGACTCAATCACATTACGATACCAGTCAAATGAGTCTTTCTTTGTACGTTCTAGTGAGCCATTTCCTTCATTATCACGATCTACGTGAATTAAGCCATAACGTTTTTTCATTTCACCTGTTGTAAATGACACGATATCAATAATACCCCATGGTGTGTAGCCCGTTAAATCAACACCATCTTTGTCAACTGCATCAATAGCTGCTTTGATATGTTCACGTAAATAATCTACACGATAATCATCATGGATTTGTCCATTTTCATCAAACTCATCCACGGCACCAAAGCCATTTTCAACAATAAACAATGGAATTTGATAGCGATTATATAAGGCATTTAATGTATAACGTAACCCTACTGGATCGATTGCCCAACCCCAATCACTCTTCTTAATATAAGGGTTATCTACTGAATTAGGTAAACCACCATTAACGATATTATCTTCGACACTTGCTTCATTATCATGTTTTACGACAGTTGACATATAGTAGCTAAATCCAATGTAATCCACTTTGCCATCACGTAAAATTTCATCATCACCCTCTTGCCAACCAATGTCGAAACCTTCACGTTCAAACATCTTCGTTGCATAACCTGGGTAATAACCACGCGCATGAACATCAGGGAAGAAGAAACGCATACGACTAGCCACTTCTGCTTCCATAATATCATTTGGATTACAACTATATGGGTAGATTGGAACATGTGAAATCATCGCACCAATTTCGAACTCAGGATTGATTTCTTTACCAATCTTAACTGCTTTAGCACTAGCGATTAATTCATTATGTGCTACTTGGTACAATACCTCTTCTTTATTATCGTCCTCTTTTAATGATACACCTGAGTTTGTCCATAAGAAGATTGGATTATTAATGTCCATTTGGTTATTAATTTCGTTAAATGTCATCCAATATTTCACTTTATCTTTATAACGGTTAAATACTGTTTCTGCAAAATGTGCAAAGAAATCTGCCACTTTACGATTTCTGAAACCACCATATTCACGAGCTAAGTGTAACGGCATTTCAAAATGTGAAAGTGTGATAACAGGTTGAATGTTATATTTTAATAACTCATCAAATAAGTCATCATAGAATTGTAAACCTTCCTCATTGGGTTCAACTTCGTCACCTTTTGGAAAAATTCGAGTCCAAGCAATTGATGTTCTTAAGCATTTTAAACCCATGTCACTAAACATTTTCACATCTTCTTTATAACGATTGTAGAAATCAATGCCAACATGATTTGGATAATATTTGTCAGGTTCTACATCTTGCGTAATTTCATGTGCTTTACCGTGTGCCCCAGCTGTCATAACATCAATGACACTTAGTCCTTTTCCACCTTGGTCATAGCCACCTTCGAATTGATTAGCCGCTAAAGCGCCACCCCATAAGAAATCATTAGGTAATTTAGACATGTTCCAAAACTCCTTTATAATTTTTTCATTAGTGTTTTACTTTTTAACTACTTTCATAATCTTATCATTAACAACAATACGAAAGCCTTTTCAAAATCTATTGTAATTATACCGGTACAATTTACTAATAGTGTTTTACATTTGTTATAATAAAAATAAATTACGCATTAAGGGAGTCAAATGATGTTAAAGTACGAACGAATTGCTCAAGATATTACAAGTGCCATTGCAAATGATGAATATAATGTTGGTGATAAACTTCCAAGTGTCGAACAATTAAAAGCACGATATGAGGTTAGCAAAAGTACCATCATTAAAGCATTAGCGATACTCCAAAGAGATGGTATGATTTTCCAAACAAGAGGCAGTGGAATTTATGTACGAAATAAAAATAAATCAGGGTATATCAACCTTTTGAAAACAAAGGGTTTCTCAGATAATCTGCAAGGCCATCAAATCACAAGTAAAGTTTTAACGTTTGAAACGATAAAACCTAATGATGAAGTAAGAGCGCACTTACGTTTAACGGAACAAGATGAAGAAGTTTATTATGTCGAACGTATTCGCTATTTAGATCATAACCCTTTATGTATTGAAACATCTTACTTCAATAAAACATTAGTTACGCACCTTGATCATGACAGTGCAGAACATTCAATATTCGACTATCTTCAAGCACAGCTTAAGATTAATATCGGTTTTTCTGATATCTATTTCTATATTGATTTTCTTACTGAACGTGAAGCACCACAATTGGATCTCAATCCAAATGATCCTTGTATGCGTCATGATTTAACCTTTTACACTAATAAAGGACTACCTTTTGATTATTCAAAGATTGTTTATCATTATAAATACGCCAACTTCTTTATACCTATAGAAAGTTAAAAAAGAGTCGCTTGAGCTATAAACTCTCAAGCGACTCTTACTTATTATTAACACATCTTATTTAGCGTCTTCATAGTATCCTAATTCAAGATCTTTAGACGTTTGACGACGTATTTTTCTCATTAATTCAACATCTTCAATTAATGATTGACCGTATGATGGAATCATTTCTTTAATTTTAGCATTCCATTGGCCGATTTGTTCTGGGAAGTTTTTCTCAAGAACTTCTAAAGCTACTGATACTGAAGTTGATGCCCCTGGTGATTCACCAAGTAAAGCAATCACTGAATGATCTTCAGAGTTAACCACTTCTGTACCGAATTGGATAAATCCTTTACCTTCTTTTTCAGTATCTTTAATTACTTGTACACGTTTACCTGCTGTGTATAATTCCCAATCTTCATCACGAGCTTCAGGGTAGAATGTACGTAAATGGTTCATACAACCCTCTTTAGTCATGATAATTTGATCAAATGAATATTTAATCAATGGTAAGTTTTTAACTGCAGCAGCTAACATCGTTGTAATGTTATAAGGTTTGATAGATTTGAATAAATCTAAGTTTGAGCCATTTTTAAGGAATTTAGGTCCAACGTTTGCAAATGGTCCAAATAATAACGTACGTTTACCTTCGATATAACGAGCATCAAGGTGAGGTACTGTCATTGGTGGTGTACCTGGTGGTTCTTTACCATATACTTTCGCATCATGTGCTTCAATTACTTGTGGATTTGTACATGCTAAGAATTGACCAGTAATAGGGAATCCACCTAAATGTTTACTTTCAGGGATGCCTGTTTTTTGTAGTAATGGAATTGCAGCACCACCTGCACCAATGAATACATAGTCAGTAACTTCTTCAAATACGCTACCAGTTTTAAGATCTTTGATTTTAACTTGCCATTTACCATTTGATAAACGTTCAAAATCAAGTACTTGGTGACTATATTTAACTTCAACATGCTCGTCTAAATCTAAGTGACGTGCCATTTTACGTGTTAATTCACCAAAGTTAACGTCTGTACCTTCGTCGATTTTACTAGCAGCCATTTTGCCGTCATCAACGCGACCTTGCATCATTAATGGAATCCATTTTCTCATTACTTCAATGTCTTCAGTATATTCGATGTTATCGAACATTGGTGATTGTTTCATTGCTTCATAACGTTTCTTCAAGAATTCTTTATTGTTAACGCCTCTAACAAAACTAATGTGTGGAAGAGGATTAATAAATTCTCTTGGATTCTCAATATGTCCTGCTTTCACTAAGTGACCCCAGAACTGTTTTGAAATTTCAAATTCTTCGTTGATTTCTTTTGCTTTATCAATGTCAATTGAACCATCAGGTTGTTGAACAGTGTAGTTCAATTCACAAAGTGCAGCATGACCAGTACCAGCGTTGTGGCGTTCATTAGAACTTTCAAGACCTGGTCGATCCATACGTTCATAAAGCTTGATATTCCAATTAGGCTCAAGCTCATTTAACATAGAACCAAATGTTGTACTTAAGACACCCGCACCAATTAAAATGACGTCTTTTGATTCTGCCATGGTTGTACACCTCTCCAAATTTATTAGTTAACAACTAAAAAGCTATTACTTACTACTCTTTCTCCCTAATATAAAGTAATATCTTTTTATATAAAGATTGTTAAGCCTTTCATTTCTATGTTAAAACAAATATGGTAAATTGTAAATTGCGAAACTTAATTAAAATTATTTTTTTATATGAAAATGAACGCATCAACGCTACCTATTTTTTATAAGAAAACACCTAGTTACAGATATGCAACTAAGTGTTTAAATTCATCTCATTTTAACCTTATAAAACTGTAACCAAATACTTCTTTATTCTTGCAATTACAATTTAGGTTGTAAAAATTTCTCAATATAGAATGCTGACTCTTCAATCGATTTATATTCCGTATTGATAACAGTCGCATTTAATTTCTTAAAGACTTCCTCAGCATATACAAGTTCTTTCTTAATACGATCCAAGTTATTGTATCGTGATTCACTAGATAAACCTAACGTTTCCGCACGATTCTTTCGTATGTTTGCAATATACTGTGGACTCGCAGTTAATCCAAATACTTTTAACCCTTTTTGTTTATAAACATTATCAGGAATTTCAATTTCAGGTACCAATGGAATATTAGCTATTTTATAACCTTTGTTAGCTAAATACATACTTAATGGTGTTTTAGATGTTCGTGACACACCAACAATTAATGCATCCGCTTCACCTATATCAGTAAAATGTTTACCATCATCGTATTTAACAGAGTATTCAATCGCTTCAATACGCTTGAAATATTCATCATTTAATTTACGTAACGCACCGCTCTCCATAAGCGGTTGACTGTGTGTTATCTTCTTAATAATGCTGATTAAATCAGACATGTAGTCAACATAAGGAATATCATGTTCATGTGCAAATTGATGTCCCAATGCATTAAAGGATTCACTTACTAACGTCGTCGCTACAATCGCATGTTGTTCACGTGCTAAATTTAAAATATTTAAGAATTCCTCTTCATCTTTAATATATGGAAATTTCTTAATTTCAACATTATGCAAATCAGGGAATTGTGTTAATGTTGCATGAATCATTCGTTGTGCTGTTTCGCCAATGGAATCTGATACGATAAATAACTTTAGAATTTGTTCATTTGATTGAGTTTCGTTCACTTTACTGCTCGCTTTCCTCCGCTTGACTCTGAGCTGTTGCTAAAATTGCACCTGGAACTCGGAATGGTGAGCATGAAACATAGTCTATCGCTAATTGATTGAAACGACGAATAGACTTAGCATCTCCACCTAATTCACCACATACACCGATTTTGATTTTCGGATTTACTTTTTTAGCTTGTTCAACTGCAATTTCGATTAATTTTCCGACACCGTCTCTATCTAACGTTTGGAATGGGTCAAGCTTCAATATATTACTTTCAGTATACACATTTATAAATTTACCTGCATCATCTCTTGAGAAACCAAATGTCAATTGCGTTAAATCATTTGTACCGAAACTAAAGAAATCACAATGTTTTGCTAATTCATCTGCTACTAAACATGCGCGCGGTGTTTCAATCATTGTACCAATTAAATATGGTACGCTGTCACCTTGTTCATCCTCTAATTGTTCAATGGTTTTAACCAATTTCTCTTTAAGCGTTGTGAATTCTTCCACAGTTGATACTAGCGGAATCATAATTTCAGGTTTACATGTTATACCCTCTTTTTTAAGTTTTAATACGCTTCCCATAATCGCTTCAACTTGCATTTCATATAACTCAGGGTATGTGATTGCAAGTCTACAACCACGATGTCCTAGCATTGGATTCACTTCATGAAGATCTACAATGCGTTTATTCAATACTTCTTTAGGAATGTTGAGTTGTCGTGCTACATTTTCAACATCTTCATCAGAATTAGGTAAAAACTCATGTAAAGGTGGATCAAGCAAACGGACAATTGTAGGACGCTCTCCAGATAATCGGAATATTGCTTCAAAGTCTTCTACTTGATACTTACGAATATTATTCAAAGCTTCTACTCGTTGTTCATATGAAGATGAAAGAATAAATCGTCGCATTTCAACTAAACGTTCCGCTCCGAAGAACATATGCTCCGTACGAACTAAACCAATACCTTTAGAACCAAAGTCATAACCCGCTTTAATATCTTGAGGCGTCTCTGCGTTCATTCGAACATTCAAGCGTGCAATATCCTCTGACCATTCCATAAATTGAGTGAACTCTTCACTGTGTTCAGCACTGACTGTTTCAATCTCACCTATGTAGATGTCACCTTTAGTACCATCAACTGAAATTGTATCGCCTTCATGAAGTTCCCCACCATCATAGCAAACTGTCTTTGCTACAGTATTGATTTCTAAATCCGAACAACCTGTCACACAACATTTACCCATACCACGAGCTACAACTGCTGCGTGAGATGTCATACCTCCGTGTGTTGTTACGATTGCTTCACTCGCAATCATACCTTCTATATCTTCAGGAGACGTTTCCGGACGCATTAAGATAACTTTCTTACCTGCATCAACTTGTGCCTTAGCATCTTCAGCTGAAAATACAATTTGCCCTGTAGCTGCCCCTGGACTTGCAGGTAAACCTATTTTTGAAATTTCAGTTGCTTGTTTTAATGCTTTTTCATCAAAATTAGGATGTAATAATTGGTCGATTGATTTCACATCAACATTTGACATCGCTTCTTCTTTTTTAATGACACCTTCATCTACTAAATCTACTGCTATTTTAATTGCTGCACGTGCCGTACGTTTACCATTACGAGTTTGTAATAAGTATAACTTTCCATTTTCAATTGTAAATTCAATATCTTGCATATCTTTATAATGCTGTTCAAGTTGTTTCGTTACTTCAACAAATTCTCGATGTACGTCAGGCATTTGATCGTGTAAAGTTGAAATGTCTTTTGGTGTACGAATACCAGCTACGACATCTTCACCCTGTGCATTTAATAAATATTCACCAAATAATTTATTTTCTCCGCTCACAGGATTACGAGTAAATGCAACACCTGTTCCACTATTATTACCACTATTACCAAATACCATTTCTTGGATATTAACAGCAGTACCTATGTCATGTGGAATATCATTTAAATCACGATAAATTCGTGCACGGTCATTATCCCAAGACTTAAAGACCGCTTCGATTGCTTCTTCTAATTGTTTCAAAGGTTCTTGAGGGAACGGTTTATAAACTTCTTCCATATAAATGTCTTTGAAACGTTCACAAATTTCTTGTAAACCTTCAGCTGTAATTGCAGCGTCATTTTCAAAGTTGTGACGTTGTTTATAATCTTCAAAATATGTATCAAATGCTTGCATCGGAACGTTGTATACCACTTCACCGAACATTTGTAGTAAGCGACGGTAACAGTCATATGCAAAGCGAGCATCACCTGTTTTATCTGCAAGTTTCTTTACGTTATCGTCATTTAATCCCAAGTTAAGAATTGTATCCATCATACCAGGCATCGATATTTTTGCACCGCTTCGTACAGATACAAGTAATAAGTTAGCATCTGATGAGAATGCTTTCCCAGTTCTCTCTGAAAAGTCAACAAGATGATCAATTAATTGTGTTTTTACATCAGTTGATAATGATTTGCCTTGTCTTAAGTATTCAATACAAGCGGCAGTTGTTATTGTAAAACCGTCTGGCACAGGTAAACCTAAACGTTTCATTTCAGATAGGTTAGCACCTTTACCTCCAAGTAAATCTTTCATCGATTTTTGTCCTTCATCAAAAGCATAAATATATTTCGTCATTATAATGTCACCTCAATTAATTATTATGTCATACTAATTATCATTGAGTATGTCATAAAATCGAAATAAATACAATTAAAAACATCACATTTAGTTTCAATATTTATAAAAAAGACACAATTAAAGCATAAAACGGCCTTATAAGAATAACTAAAAGTCTGTTTTGCACGCTTTAATTGTGTCATACTATTTATATATTATTCAGTTTAAGTGATATGATTTTGAAAATAATTAGTCGCAAATGTCTTAAATGACCACGCTACTTCTGTAAAGTAATGAGATTTTTTATAAGCTAAACCAATCTCCCTATAACAATGTTCATTGTTAATAGGTATTGCTACAATTTGCTTATCCAAATTTCTTAAGGCTTGTTTAGGTGTGAATGAGATGCCTATATTCATAGGTACTAGTTTTAAGATAGCGCTCGAATCCTCAACCTCTACTTGATAATTAGGAACAATCCCTTCTTGTTTTAAAATGTGATCTATCGTATCTCGAAAACCATAACCTTCAATTTGACCTATCAATCGTTCATCTTTAATTTGTGTTAATTCAAGAGAAGTACATTGAGAGAGAGGATGTTCTTTACTAACAGTTAAATAAATATCATCTTGTATGATAGGTTCCCAACTAATATCGCGATGTTCAATTTTAAAAGATGATATAGCAAAATCTACTTCGTTATTTAAAATCAAATGAGGTGCCCGTTCAGATATTGCTTGATATTGCTTAATTTTAATATTGGGATGTCGTGACACGTAATTTTGAATGAGTAATGGCATGACATATGGAAATGTTACTGCAAAAGTAACTTGACCACTTTCGACACCTGTTAATTCTTTGATTATACGTTCACCTTCATTTAACTCCCTAAATGCACTATCGATATAATTCAGCATTAATTCACCCTATCGGTTTAAGTAGATATGTCTATCTTTCCGGTCAAATAATGCCACACCAAACTCATCTTCAATTGATGTAATCGCCTTACTAAGTGCTGGTTGAGAAATATTCAGTCGCTTTGCTGCCTCTGTAATATTATTCATATTAGCTACCACTTTAAAATATTTGAGCTTTATAATCTCCAAACGCTACACCTCAAACCATAACTTTAAGTTATAAAAATATAATTATTATGCATTATACATTATATATTTCCGATGATACCATCAAATTGTGATGAGACTATTTTTGAAAAGAGGATTATTATGAGACTAGAAAACAAAGTAGCTTTAATTACTGATTCAGGTGATGGCATGGGCTTCGAAACTGCTAAGCGTTTTGTTGAAGAGGGTGCAACAGTTACCATTTCAGACCTTAAAGAAGATGTAGTCAATCAAGCGGGTTGACACACTTTCTAAAGAAACTAATCAAAAGGTATATGGTTATGTTTTAGACGTTTCTAAAGAAGCTAGTGTTGATGAAACATTTACACATATTAAGCGTGATATTGGTAAATTAGACATACTCATTAATTGTGCGGGTATAACTGGTGCAGGTAAAACGACAGACCAACTCACTGAAGAAGAATGGGATCAAGTATTTGCAGTCGATGTAAAAGGCGTATTCTTCTGTACTAAACATGCTGTAACACTCTTACGTGAAAACGGTGGCGGTTCAATCGTCAACTTCTCATCTATCTTAGGTTTAGTCGGTACAGATGAACTCACACCATACGCAGCTGCTAAAGGTGATGTTACAAATATGACACGACAAGATGCCATCAGCTTGGGTAAAAATCACATTCGTGTTAACTATGTACATCCAGGTACATTATTAACACCTTTAGTGAAAAAACTCGATGTAGAACAGAAGGTGGTTTAGAGGCTTATACTGCTAAAATGTCTGAACACCATCCTATTGGCTATTTAGGTGAACCTGTAGACGTTGCCAATGCAGTATTATTCTTAGCAAGTGATGAAACTCGATTTATTACAGGTGCGACATTAACTGTAGACGGTGGATATACTGCAAGATAATATGCTTCATCAATTGGTATCGATTACTCAATCAAATACAAACTGATACACAAAAATAACACCTCGTTAGATGACCAAAGCATTTAACGAGGTGTCTTTTATACATTGAAATCGATATTATTTAAATCCATTTTCTTTATTATATTTCTCACGTTCAGCATCGCGTAATTCAACACGACGGATTTTACCTGAATTTGTTTTAGGTAATGAGTCTACAAATTCAATTGCACGTGGGTATTTATATGGTGCTACTTCATTCTTCGCAAAAGTTTGTAATTCTTTAACAAGGTCATCATTACCTTGATAATTATCTTGTAAAATAACGAATGCTTTAACAATGTTGCCTCGAATTTCATGAGGACTTGCTACAACAGCACATTCTTTAACGACCGGGTGATTTGTTAAGGCATCTTCAACTTCAAACGGTCCAATTGTATAGCCTGAACTGATGATAATATCATCTCGTCGACCTTCAAACCAGAAATAGCCATCTTCATCTATATGCGCTAAGTCTCCAGTAATGTAATAGTCACCTGCTTGAGCTGCTTTCGTACGTTCTTCATCTTTATAATAACCTTTAAACAAACCAGGGAAATCAAGTGGCAAAGCAATATTTCCTTTAACATTTGTTTCAACCGGTTGTCCTTCATCATCAACAATAGTAACACGGCTACCTGGGATTTCTTTACCCATTGAACCTGGTCGTGATTTAGTGTCTTTTAGGAACCCGATTAATAAAGTACTCTCTGTTTGTCCATAACCATCACGCACCGTTAAATTAAAGTTACTACGGAATTGTTCTACAACTTCACGGTTTAATGGCTCTCCTGCTGATACAGCACTGTGAAGGTGTTCTAAGTTATATTCTTGTAAATTGTCTAATTTCGCCATCATACGATATTCTGTTGGTGTACAACATAAGACATTGATTTCAAAGCCTTGTAGTAATTCAAGATAACGAGAAGGGTTGAATTTACCATTATAAACAAATGCTGTTGCGCCTGAACCCATAATTGATAAGAACGGACTCCATACCCATTTTTGCCAACCTGGTGCAGCTGTCGCCCACACTAAGTCGTCTTCTTTAATACATAACCAATGTTCCGGCGCCATTTTCATGTGTGCAAAGCCCCAACCATGAGAATGTGTAACAGCCTTAGGATTTCCTGTCGTTCCAGATGTATATGATAAGATGGCTAAATCGTCTCTTGAAGTTTTTTCAATATCTAACGTATCACTTTGTGATGTTTTTTCATCTTCAATATTAATCCAGTCCGTTTCGTGTCCGTCAATAATAAATTTCGTTAATGCGTCATACTCTTTAACGCCTTTGAACTCTTCAATAAAATCAGATTTAGCAATTACTGCTTTAATCTCACCATGTGTAATTCGATATTGTAAATCTTTAGTTCTTAGCATTTCTGAACTAGGAATAATCGCAATACCCAGTTTTAATGCAGCAAGATATAGTTCATATGTCATAATTGCTCTCGGCATCATGATTAATACTTTATCACCTTTTTTAAGTCCGTGATTTAATAAGACATGTCCCACTTTATTGGCATTTTTAATTAATTCTGAATATGTCACTGTAATTGGTTCGTCTACCCCATTTTCATAAATTAGGGCTTTCTTCGATGTATTAGAAGCATGTTTCTCTATTTCTGAAACAATATTGTAAGTCTCTGGTGCTAATAAACTTGAATTATCCATTACTATACTCCCTTTCAGTTCGACCTTATTTATTATCTTATCAAACGCTTTAGTCTGATGAAATCAAAATAATTTATGTAAACGTTTTTACAATTTGGTTTGAAATTGAAAAAGATTAAGCACATATGTCGATAACAATGACATTGGCTTAATCTTTATATCTGTACTAGAAAATATGACTTAAATCTAATTTTGACTCTAAACCAGATAGCTCAATACGCACATTATAAGATAAATCACGATTAACAATGTTGCGATCAACACCACGTTCAGTGCCTCTATGTTTATGGGTTTGACTATATTCATTAGAATTCTGCCAATCATAAAATGCCTGACGTTCTTCCCATAAAGTTAAAATAATATAGTGTCGTCTTGCTACTTGTGGACGTAAAAATCTTAAAGCTTTAAATCCTGGAACATTTTGTAAGTATTTAGGACGTTCTAAGAATTTCTTCTCGAATTCATCTTCCATACCTTCATTAATAAACAAATGATTTAACACACAAAAAGAATCATTTGATAAATCATCAATCACTTCTAACACATCATATTGATGTTCATCATTATTTTTCTTTATTGAAATCGTGTTATCGTTTTTTTCTTCTACTACATAAGTTTTGTAACTATCATTTAAAATCATGATTCTTATCCTTCATTTCTAAACTAGCACTGAGCTACTATTAAATTCGTATATCTATATGCGTTCTGTTATTATAATTGGCTTAGTTCATAAAGCGAGATAGAACGCTTTACGATTTCTAAAAATTCGTGGTCCAATGTTGTAATTTTCGTAAAATAACTAAGTATGTTATCAGAAATTCGTTCATACTTAGGAAAATACTGATCTTGGTTAATCCAATGTGCAAGTTCTCCTAAAGGGGTTTGGTCACCAATAAATCCCTGCATAAATTCGTAAAAACTCATTATCTCACCCCAGTGTTTAGATATACGCTAATACTATCATGATACATAGCTTTACACTAGTACTGGAAAGCCAACAATTTCTGAAGTTTTGTTGACTAAGTTGAGATAAGCATTTTTTATTTAGAATTTAAGTAATCTAACACAACTGCACCCACAGCTTCTGCTGCGACTAACATACTTTTCTCATCAATTTTAAATTTAGGATGATGATGAGGATACGCTTTTCCATCTTGAGGCGCAGCACCTGAATAAATAAATGTGCTTGGCAATGTTTTAGCGTAAAATGCGAAATCTTCTGATGGCGGTTGTGCTTCACATTCTTCTACCCCTTTTACATCATCTAAATCAGCTTTTTTAATAGTTTCTGCAACATAATTTGTAAAATCAGGGTCATTATATAATGCCGGATAGTCTTTACTAAACTCAAAGTCACATTTAACACCAAATGTTGCTTCAAGACCTTTGACCATTTGTTGTAATTCGTCAGCAATTTTATCACGTGTAGCATCGGTTAATGCACGCACATCACCTTCAAGCTCGATTTTATCTTTAATGACATTAAATTGACCTTTACCATCAAATGAGCCAATTGTTACAACACCTGTTTCAAACGGGTTAAGGCGACGTGAAACGATTGTTTGTGCAGTAGTAACAAAGTTAGCACCAGCGACAATCGCATCGTTTGCTGTATGAGGTGATGAACCATGACCACCTTCACCTTGTATCGTTAACTTAAAGTATGAGCGTCCTGTTTGAACATTTTCAGGACGATAAAACACTTTACCCGGTTCCATATTTGTCATTACATGTGTACCTAGAACATGATCGACTCCATCTAGCACACCATCTTCAATCATGCCTTTGGCACCGCCTGGAGGCATTTCTTCAGCTGGTTGGTGAATAACAATCACTTTACCATTAAATTGATCTTTCATTTCAATTAACGTTTCAGCTAATATTAACATATACGCGGTATGCGCATCATGACCACATGCATGCATCACACCATCATTTTTAGACGCAAATGACAATCCAGTATCTTCTTGGATTGGTAAAGCATCAAAGTCTGCTCTAATCGCAATTGTTTTTCCAGGATTACCGCTATCGATAGTCACTTTCACACCATTTTCACCGACATTTGTTTTAACTTCACAATCTTTGTCTTTATAGAAATCAGCAATATATTTAGGTGTTTCTGATTCTTGGAATGATAATTCTGGATGTTCATGTAAGTGTCTACGAATTTCAATCATCTTTTCTTCTTTCTCTTGTAGACGTTTTACTAGTTCTTTCATCATTATATCCACTCCTTTTTCCTCATTATATGCTTTTCTCTTTTAACAATGTTGTGTCACGGTTTCATATGTTCCAAACATGATTCAATGTTACATCCATTTTATAGTCTGCTTTTCCCGAAAAAAAGAAGCATATGCAAGCTTTGATAAATGCTTGTATACGCCTCTGTAAAATGATTATCGTTAATTATTTAGATTGTTGTTTAGGAACCGATTCAAAATGAAAATAAATATTCTTATCTTCAATGTAATGAGAAAAATAATTATTAGACAGTCGGAGCGACATATAAATTACATCTGAATCTTCTAAAATCAAAAAGTTTTGATAGCTATTGATTAATATTAAATCTCCAACATGATAGTGCTTATTTTGATTTTCACATTGACATGTGACGTTACCTTTTAAAATTAAATTAAGTGATAAATAATCAGAGGCTATATCATCCTTCTTAGTGTCAAACGTGATTTCATAATTAGTATTCAAGAGGTATTCATCCGCCCTTCTCAATCACTTCTTTCTATCTATAATATCAAACTTTGATGACTAAGAAGGTTTTAATAACGTGATATTGTTCTGAATGTTTAAAATCAAAAGTTAAATAGAAAAGGGGGAGTGAGTCAGAATTCATTTTGAATTCATTGTCCCACTCCCCCTTCAGGGATAACTAGAACTAATAAAAGCTTAATTTAAACGCCTTCTCAATTCAGTCAGCTACTGCAAATTTGTAAAGTAACATTGATTTATTAATTATACTGGTTCTAGATTATTAATATAGTATTTTATAATTAGTGTTGGTAATATGGATCAAATTCCATTGCGCCAGTGTTTTCATCGCTTACGCCATGTTTATAATAATCTACATATTGCGGTTCCAATGGTTTCTTACCACGGATGATATCTGCTGCTTTTTCAGCAAGCATTAAAACTGGTGCATGAATATTACCGTTTGTTGTACGAGGCATAGCCGAAGCGTCAACAACACGTAAATTTTCCATACCGTGAACTTTCATTGTTAATGGGTCAACAACAGACATTGGATCTGAGGCAGGTCCCATTTTAGCACTACAAGATGGATGCAATGCTGTTTCACCATCTCTACGTACCCAATCCAAGATTTCTTCGTCTGTTTGTACTGATGGTCCTGGTGAAATTTCACCACCATTAAATGGATCCATTGCTTTTTGTGCTAATATATTTCTGGCTACTCGAATAGCTTCTACCCACTCTTGTTCGTCTTCTTTAGTTGAAAGGTAATTAAAGACAATACTTGGTTTTTCAAACGGGTCTTTTGATTTAATTTTCAAGCTACCACGTGAATTGGAATACATAGGACCTACGTGAACTTGGTAACCATGTGCTACTGGTGCTTTTTGTCCATCATATCTTACAGCAATTGGTAAGAAGTGGAACATTAAGTTAGGGTATGCAACTTGATTATTTGATCTTACGAAAGCACCACCTTCAAAGTGATTTGATGCTGCTGCACCTTTACGCGCGAATATCCATTGTAAACCAATCCATGGCATACGTTTAACATCTAAGCTAGGTTGAAGTGACACAGGCTCTTTACATTCGTGTTGAATATATACTTCTAAGTGGTCTTCGAAGTTTTCACCAACACCTGGTAAATGCATACGTGGTTCTATACCTTTAGATTTCAAGAATTCTGCGTCACCAATGCCTGATAATTGTAATAATTGAGGCGTGTTGAACGCTCCACCAGATAAGATAACTTCACCAGCCTCAACAGTATGATATCTACCATTACGTTTAAATGTTACCCCTGTTGCTTTGTTACCATCAAAATGAATTTTAGTGACAAATGCACGAGTCTTAACAGTTAAGTTTTTACGTTTCATTGCTGGGTGTAAGTAAGCTCTTGATGCTGAAACACGACGACCATTATGCACTTGGCTATCAAACGGTCCAAACCCTTCTTGTCTATATCCGTTCACATCTTTTGTTTTATGGTAACCTGCTTCTACACCGGCATCAAAGAATGATTTGAATAAAGGATTTGTTGCAGGTCCACGTTTTAATTTAATTGGACCGTGATGTCCTCTGAATTGATCAAATGGTGTAGCACCGTATGTTTTCTCTAGACGTTTAAAGTATGGTAAACAATGTGCGTAGTCCCATGATTCCATACCTTCTGGTTCAGCCCATCCTTCATAGTCCATTGGATTCCCTCTTTGGTAAATCATACCATTAATTGAACTAGAGCCACCAAGCACTTTACCACGTGCATGGTCTACTTTACGTCCCATATGCGGTTCTTCTTCCGTTTGATAAATCCAATCGTAAAAACGATTACCTGATGGGAACATTAATGCTGCTGGCATTTGAATGAATAAATCCCAAGGATAGTCACTACGTCCTGCCTCTAACACTAATACCTCTTTATCTTTATCTTCTGTTAAACGATTACCTAATACTGATCCTGCACTACCGCCACCAATAATGACGTAATCATATGAATTCTTTTTACTCATTATAAATTCGTCCTCCCTTAAATTGATTATTATGTCTTTTTATTTCATGTTTTAAGTTCGATACGTACAACTTTATAACTCAAATAAATAGAGTCGCATAGTTAATCAATATAACGACTCTAAAGTTCTAGCATGGACTTGTTATTTACTAAAGAAGTTGACTGGTTCTGGGTTTGTGTTAGTTAAGATGTGTTTACTAGTTAAGTACTCTTCCAAGCCTTCTTTACCTAGTTCACGTCCAATACCTGATTGTTTATAGCCACCCCAAGGTGCCTGTGCAAAGTATGGATGGAAATCATTAATCCAAACTGTACCAAGTTTTAATTTATTAGCTACACGTTGTGCTTTACCGATATCTTTAGTGAATACTGCACCGGCTAAACCATAAATAGAATCATTAGCTAATTTAATTGCTTCTTCTTCACTATCAAATCCTTCAATTGTCACAACTGGTCCAAAGACTTCTTCTTGAACGATACGCATTGAAGTATCACAATCTGTAATCACTGTTGGTTCAAAGAACAAACCAGCTTGTAAATCTTCTCGTTCTGGACGTTTACCACCAATCGCGATTGTAGCGCCTTCTTCTTTTGCAATTTCCATGTAACCTTCAATCTTATTGCGATGTTCTGTAGAAATCACTGGTCCCATTTCTGTATCATCATCGAAACCATTACCAAGTTTAATTTTGCCGACACGATCGATTAATGCCTTTTCAAAGTCAGCTTTAATATCGTTGTGTACTAATATACGTGAACCTGCCGAACATACTTGACCTGCGTGGAAGTAACCACCATTTAACGCTTGATCTACTGCAACTTCAAAGTCAGCATCATCAAAAATGATATTAGGGTTCTTTCCACCAAGTTCTAAAGCGATGTTAGTTACATGATTGGCCGCATTCTTCATGATATGTTTACCTGTTTCAATTCCGCCTGTGAATGAAACTAAGTCTACTTCTTCATGACCTGATAACGTATCTCCAATTTCCTCACCGCTACTTAATACTAAGTTGATAACGCCTTTAGGGAAGCCAACTTTCTCCATTAATTCGAATACACGAATGGTAGTTAATGGCGTAATTTCACTTGGTTTCATAACGAGTGAACATCCTGTTGCTAAAGCTGGTGCGATCTTCCATGAAGCTTGAAGTAACGGATAGTTCCAAGGTGTGATTTGAGTAACTACACCTACAGGTTCTTTAACTACTTTACTCTCAGTGTTAGGAATTGGTGAATTTATCATTTCACCACCATCTTTATCTGCTAAACCTGCAAAGTAAGTAAATACATTAGCTATATCATCCATATCCGCATATGATTCTTCTAACGTTTTACCAGTATCTAAAGTTTCTAATTTGGCTAATTCATCACGGTTTTCTGTTATTTTATCCGCAATTGCTTTTACTTTTTTACCTCTGACTTCACTTGTTTCTAGTGACCACTCGGCATCTTCAAATGCGCGACGTGCTGCAAGTATTGCTCTTTCTGCATCTTCAGCAGTACCTTCTGCAACCGTAAAGATAACTTCTTGGTTATAAGGATTAATAATATCTCTTGTATTTTTATTTGAACTTTCTACCCATTCACCATCGATATATTGACGATTAGACAATTTCTCTACAAGTTCCATCAAACGACCTCCGTTAAGTTTGTTAAATTTTTATTTAACGAATTTTACAAAACTAGGTTATCACACTTTTTACAGTCTTGCAAACAACACATATCTGCACATTTTTTACATAAACTTGAAATTTTAGTATCAAAAGTGCTAATAATGAATATGCGATTTTGAAACTTTTCATCAAACACTTTATAATGATTTAGAATCGAAAAAATAAACATCATCGTTTATTTCTCTTTTGAAAAATTACTAAGTAACAATGGAGGTGCACTATGGCACGTTCAACGAATTATGATCAAAAAATTGAAGAAGCAAAAGACCTTGTGATTAACTCAATCGGTGAAACGATGGATTTGTACGGTACGAATCGTAGCGTTGGCAATTTATACGGCACAATGGTCTTCGAAGGAAGCATGACGCTTGATGAGATGCGTGAGCATTTACAAATGAGCAAACCTAGCATGAGTGCTGGTGTCAAGAAATTACAAGAATTCGACATCGTAAAACAACAATTTACGCGTGGTAGCAGAAAACAACATTTCATTGCAGAAAAAAACTTCTTCCATTTTTTCCGAAATTTCTTTACACAAAAGTGGGAACGTGAAGTTGATACTAATTTAGAAGCGGTCGAAAAGGCACAATTACTGTTAGACGAAACATTAAAAAATGCTGACTTAGACGAACATGCTAAAGCAGAAGTCGATAAAATCCAAGCTCAATTAGACCACACAAAGCAATATTGTAAATGGTTAGAAAACTTAAGTAATGCCATTGAAAGTGGACAGATATTCGAACATTACCCAATTCCAGAAAAAGAAGATATTTAAAAAAGCTAGCAGATTTTCTAAAGTGTAAAACTTTGAAGAATCTGCTAGCTCTTTTTTATTTATAAGTTGTCATCATCATCTGATTTTTCTTTAACTTGCACAATACGTAATGAACGTCTCTCAATTTCTTTATGTTTATCCGCTCTTGTCTCCAGTTTAATCCGATCTGTATTAAGCGTAATAATAAACGATATCATCATAAAAATAAATATGACAATTAACGGTACACTCGCCAGTAAGGATGCTGTTTTTAATACTTCTAGCGCACGTTCACCACCAACTAACATAAGAGAGAACGGTAAAAGACATAACGCAAATGCCCAGAATAGACGGTTAGCCTTTAATGGTTCTCCAACAATTTTTTTCTGAGATGCAGCAGCTAAAATATATGAACCTGAATCAAATGTTGTCGCCAAGAATAAGAAAGCAGAAATCAAGAACAATACAACAATTAATGATGAGAATGGTAATTGATGCATTACTTGAATAATCGTTGCTTCAGTGCCGTGTGTATTTAAAAAGTTAATCACATTAAATTCACCTGTAATTTGTAAATACACAGCATAGTTTCCAAATATACCAAAGAACAATAGACAGCCTAATGTACCATAAATAATAGTACCTAGAATGACTTCTTTAAGACGACGTCCTTTTGAAATACGTGCGATGAATAGACCGATAAACGGTGCATATACTAACCACCATGACCAATAGAATATTGTCCAGTCTTGTGGGAAATTCGTTTCTTTACGTCCCTTAATGCCACCAAAAGGTTCCATCCAAGTGGCCATATGGAAGAAATCTCTCAACATATTACCAAAGCTTGTAATCGTTGTTTCCATAATAAATACAGTAGGCCCAACAATAAATACAAAGCCTAATAATAAGAATGATAGCCATACGTTAACATCACTTAATTTTTGAATTCCCTTTTTCAAGCCAGAATACGAACTGACTGCGAATACTACTGTGATTGTTAATAAAATGATTGAACGCACAACCATATTCTCTCCATCGATTCCTGTAAGTTTCTCTATACCAGCAGAAATCATTGGCACTCCAAGAGCAAGTGATGTTGCTGCGCCTCCTAGTAAACCAAAAATAAATAATATATCCACTAATTTACCTAAGAATTTATCCGTTTGTCCTTTTAAAACTGGACGACATGCTTGACTGATTTTATAAATTGGTTGTTTCTTAACAAATACTAAATAACCAATAGGTAACGCTGGTAACACATAGATTGCCCAAGCGATTGGTCCCCAATGGAACATCCCATATTGCGTTGCATATGTAAGTGCTTCATCAGACATCGCTTTCGCACCATTCGGTGGTACTTGATAATAGAATGCCCACTCAATGACACCCCAATATAAAATATCCGATCCAATACCTGCACAGAAGAGCATAGATGCCCAACTAAAGTTATTGAATTCTGGTCTATCAGTCGCCTTTCCAAGTGTTACATTGCCATAACGACCGAATGCAATATATAGTACAAAGAATAGAATGATTAATCCCATAAATAAATACACGGATCCAATTGAATTGGAGATTGCGCTATTGATATCGGTAATTACTTTTTCACTAGCCTTAGGAAATACCATCATCGGTGTAACAGCTACAAGTAATACGATTACCGTCCCTATAAAAGTCGGCCAATCCATAATTTTTTCTCGTTTCAATTATGTTCCTCCTCAAAATTGTTGTTTCGATAAAAATTAAAAACCACTTTCTTGTCACGGTTTATTCACATATTGACGATATCTAAAATTAAATAAAAATGCAAATTCCATTCAAATTATACTTTTCTTTTTATTGAATAAATATATATTTCAGACATATTTTAAAGCTTTAAAAATTGCCATAACAACAGTGTTAAGTTTAAACTTAACGTATTTAACAAATTTTATATTGTATTAATTTTGCATAATAATACTGTTATTGTGAATTTATATTTATTTAAATTCTTTTAAAATACCTGTTCATTTTCAAAAGAAAAGACCACTAAACTTTGAGCATTTACCCAAAATTAGTGGTCTTATAATCTATAATCCCAATAAAAATTTAATTAGAAATCCAACCACGATTGATACACCAATCGCAAAGAATCCTGGAATAATAAAACTTGTTGCACGTGTGCGTCCAGTCTCATCTAGATTAACTGCAAATAATAATGTTGGCTGTGCTGGAATGACGAAATTGACATTAAGCGTTTGGACCATTGCAATGAAATACATTGGTGGAATACCCATACTCATGACAATCGGCACCATAATGGAGGCTGTTGCAGTTTGCGAGATAACGATCATTGCCACTATGGCAACTAAGACAATGACTAGCCAAGGTATAGATTGAATTGTTTGTCCAATATCGTCTTGTATAATTTTTAAATTTTGCGGTGCATTAAATACAGTAGCACCTAACCAACCTGGGCCAAGTACTGCAAAGAGTGCACCAATAGCTGATTGCGCAATATTAGATGACAATATATCACTCGTGTTAATCTTTATCATTAATAAATTAATTGCGACACTCAAATACATAAAGAATTGGACGATTTCCGTCATAGTTACTTTAACTTGTTCACCATCAACATTAAATGAAGGCATTAAATTTGGAAAAATACCAAAAGTTAATATACCTGCAACACATAATAAAAATCCAACTACGCCTAATTTGGTTTTCGTTGTAAATGATTTTTTGACTGACACTTCAGGTGTATGTGCAATTTCACTTACAGTGACCGTTGTCTTACGACCAACAAATGTACAAAAGACACTTAACATTAACATCGTAATAATCGCTGTAGGTAATACAATACTTAAATATTGTCCCATTGAAATGTGATAACCAGCCATTACTGATATGATGTAAGCTGTTGCTGATGCTGCAGGACTACATAATAAGGCTAAATTTGCAGTCAAAACAGATGCGGTGAGTGGTCGTTTAGGTTGGATATTTGCTCTAACAGCAGTCTTAGCAATAATAGGTTCTAAAGATAACGCAATATTTGCGGTACCTACACCAAATACAAACAGAAAGACAATCATTGGTGCGATAAAAATAATGGATTTCGGGAAACGCTCGATAATTTTAGAAGCAAGAAAGACTAAATAGTCTATTCCTCCTGTAGCTTGTAAAGTACCACCTGCGATACCAATAGATAAAATGATTAAAACTGCAGTGACAGGCGCTGAACCTGGAGGCAATTGAAAACCAAAGATCATAATGAGTTGTGCCACAATGGCGAAGATACCACACCCTAATGCACCAGCTGTGCGAAGCCCTAATATAATAGCCAGTATCATTATGATGATTTCTACTACAAACAGTAGCATGATGAAAGCTCCTAACTTTTCTGAAAATTATTGTGATTTTTTAACATACATAGTTTATCACTTGCAGATGTTAAAAGTATAGAAATGAAGAAAAATTGAGATATTAAATGTAAATAAAATGTGAACATTCAACCTTACTATTCAATTTAAAAACCCTTGAAAGTATGCTTGATATAGCATCTTCCAAGGGTTTTATAATCATTATTTCTCACGATGATTAATATGCTCATCTTTGAGCGTTCCTTCTTTAGTTGGTGCCTCTTCATAGTCACCATCTACACCTTTATTATCAGTATGACCTTTTGCCATTTCTAAATTTTTCTCAGTTTCTTTTCGTTTTTCTTTTTTAGAGCGTTTATCATATGCTCGTTCTTCTAATAACGAACCCCAAATGAGACCACAAATAATCGCAATAGTTACAATAGCAATTAGAGCTAATATAATCCACTTAATCACATCAAACGTCATCTCTACTCACCCTCCTTCACAATTAAACATAATATTCTTTAAGCATTATTCTTCTTTATATTATGTTTCCCTTTATGGTTGGGCTTCAATCACACGAATACCTATCTTGTCACAGTCTTTTCTCAAAAGAAAAAACCACGACTCCGTATGATAAGGAATCGTGGTTAAAAGTGATTTCAAATTATGAAATGTAGTTGTATGAACCAGCTTGGCTAGCTGAGATTGTACGTGATGAAACGACACCAGGTCCACCATTATAGTTCATTTCTGAAACTTTAACTGAACCATCATCGTTTACACTTTCAACATATGCAACGTGACCGTATGCACCTTGAGATGTTTGCATTACTGCACCTGCTTTAGGTGTGTTATTAACTGTGTAGCCATCTGCAGCTGCTGCAGTTGCCCAGTTATTTGCGTTACCCCAAGTGCTACCAATTTTACCGCCTACTTTGTCATATACATAATACGTACATTGACCTGCAGTGTAAAGGTTAGAACCTCCACTTGATTTACCAGCTAATGCTTCGCTACTAGAACTTGAACTAGTTGATTGTGTAGTTGGTGCGTTTTGAGTTGTGACTTTAACGTTACGATCTGAAGTTGAATAACTAGCACCTAAACCACCGCCAGCATTATTGTTTGCTGTGTATGATTGAGTGTATTGGTTTGATTGATTGTTATTGTAATTATAGTTGTAGTTATTGTTTGATTGAGTATTATTTACTGCTTGGTTGCCAGTGTTTTGTTGACCACCTTGTTGAACTTGAGATGGGCTCCAGTTACCTTGCCATTCATAATGATAATTACCTTGTTGGTCAATTGTGTAAGTGTAACTATATGAATATGGGTCATTAGGGTTATATCCATTATTGTTTTCCGCTGCGTTTGCATCTTGATGTGCTAATCCGAATGTTGCAATACCTGCTGTTGCAATTGTAGCTGTAGCGATCTTTTTCATAATAAAATATCCTCCTAGAATGTTTAAAGCTTATTTTTTCTCGTGGCTACCTGCAATTGACATATCAGAAATTTTAAATCATTTGATTCAAAATAGTTTTAAGAAATTTTTTCCTCGTTAAATAACGACAAGACATACTCTAACAGACACACAAGGGTTTGTGTGGAATGTTAAGGGTTTGTAAATGAATCATAATAATTTTACGTTTCATGTAATAAACATAGACTTATATTACAATTATAAAAACACTTCTATGACAGTGCTTATACTATATTAATCAACAATGTATATACCCGACTTGTAAAATATCTGATAATTTTAAAGATGTTTTATTTCATGAAAAGTGGGAAATATGAATCGTTTTCAAGGTTTGGCGAGGATATTTTGGAAGTATTTTTTATAATAGTAATGATAAAAAAATCAAATCCCCCCTTATAAGACATCAGCGACATACTTATAAGGAGGAATATGAGTTTAATTATTCAATTAAAATCTTTTAACAACGTACTGTATCTAGTAATTTAGATTGTAACTGTACCAATTAATACTGCTATGCCTAATAACACAATCGCAAATCCCCAAATCCAAAAGAATGCATACTTAATATATGTACCCATATTTGCCTCAGCGAGACCAATAGCTAACCATAATGCAGGAGAGAATGGGCTTACAAATGTTCCTACAATATTACCGATTACCATTGAATATGCTGTTGAAACTGGATTAATACCAAATTGACTTGCAGTTTGTTCTACTATAGGAAGTAACGCGAAATAATACGCATCTGTACTTGTAAGTAAATCAAGTGGAACACCAAAGAAACCAACAATGATATGTAAATATGGTCCAACGGCATCAGGAATGATCTTAATGAAATTTAAAGCAATTGACTTTAACATACCTGTCTCTTCTAAAACACCCAAGAACATACCTGCTGCTATAATAACTGCGGCCATCATTAATGCATTTGGTGCATGTGCCTTTAGACGGTTCATTTGTTCATCCACATTTGGGAAGTTAATCACTAATGCAATTGCAACACCAACCATAAAGGCAAATTCTGGCGGTGCAATGTTAGTTAACATCATAACTAATACGATAATCGTCAACAATACATTGGTCCAAATTACCCAACCATGTTTGAGCGCGCGTCCTCTTACAGGAAACTTAATGTCTTGATCTCGTTCGTAGTTTTTCACAAGTCGATGAATATCAATGTTTAATGTAGGTTCTACTTCACCGTTATCGATTGCCTTCTTAATTCGTTTCTTTTCCCTAAACCCTAAATAAGTTGCGAAGATAAGTACTAACACGAAGCCAATCAATTGTACTGGAATGATGCCATACCATAATTCGTTAACACTTTTCACTTTCAATACAGAAGCAACACGAGCCATTGGACCGCCCCAAGGCACCATATTCATAATCGCAGCACTAATTGCTAGTAAAAGAATTAATAAGTATTTGTTCATGTTTAAAGCTTTATATAGTGGCAATAATGCAGGAATTGATAATAAGAAAGTGACAGCACCTGCACCATCTAATTGTGCAAACATACCAATCAATGCTGTGACAATACAAACAATGACTACATTACCGCGAGTCATTAATATAAGTCGTTTGACAATAGGTTTGAACAGTCCACTGTCAGTCATAATGCCAAAGAATATAATTGCGAAGATAAACATGATGACTACGCTCATCACAGATTCTAAACCACTATTAAAGAATTTAACTAAATCTTTAATGCCGTATCCTAATAGCAAAGCACCAATACTAGGAATTAAAATCATACCAACGACCGGACTAATCTTTTTTGCAATTAAAAGTCCAACAATTGAGCCGATAATGATTATCCCCATTATTGTTAACCACATACTATCCCCTTGCATGTGAATTCCCCCTTATTTCGAAATACGCTTTCCACTTATATAGAAAACGTTTTCATAATTTTATCAGAAATCTGACTTTAATTTAAGACGATATGCAAAAAAAGCGTATGGGGTGGGACAGAAATAATATTTTCTCAAAATTTATTTCGTTGTATCCCCAGCTTGTTTAGCTTGTAGAATTTCTTTAGGAAATTCTCTTTGCTGGGGCCCCGCCTACCAGGCAAGGATGACTAGGTTTGAAAAAAGCTTGATTCAAGTACATTTTCAAATCAGTCAGCTACTAACAAAATGATAAAAATAGGCTGAGACATTTTATTTTGTCCCAGCCTCACACGCATAATAATTTTAAATAATTTCTTTATTCTTCAAATATTCAATAATAGTACTTACTGATTCTTCTACACTTTGATGTTCTGTATTAATCGTAATTTCTGGTTGATGTGGTGCTTCATACGGCGCACTTATACCAGTAAATTCTTTTATTTCACCAGAGCGCGCTTTTTTATAAAGACCTTTAGGATCACGTTGTTCACATGCTTCCACGCTACACTCTGTGTAAACTTCAATGAATTCTCCATCTTCTAAAATTTCACGAACTTCATCACGATCTGCTCTGTAAGGCGAAATAAATGCTGTTATAGCAATTGTTCCCGCATCTACAAGTAATTTACTTACTTCACCAATGCGTCGAATATTTTCCTTACGATCTTCTGGACTAAAGCCTAAATTCTTATTTAAACCATGTCTTACATTATCGCCGTCTAATCGATAAGAATGTTTTTCTAATTGAAACAAAGCTTTTTCAAGTTCTACTGATACAGTTGATTTTCCAGATCCTGATAATCCTGTAAACCATATCACTACACTTTTATGACCATTTTGTTGTTGTCTATCTGACTTAGTAACTTCAGAATCATGCCATGTAATATTACTTGATTGACTCATGCTAAATCCCTCCGAATTAATTTTATTTTAACCCTTTGATTAAGACTTCAGCTACTTCAGGTCTAGAGAATTTTGTAGGTAATGATTCACCATTTCTTAGTTTTTCTCTTACTTTAGTACCACTTAAATGTACATGCTCTGATGCGTCGTGTGGGCATGTTTTAGCAGTAGCCATGTTGCCACATTTTTCACAATAAAATGCATGTTCAAATTTCAATATTTGAATATCTAGTTCATCTTCAAATTGAGAAATTAATTCTTGTGCTTCATATGTGCCATAATAATCGCCCACTCCTGCATGGTCACGTCCAACAATGAAATGTGTACAACCATAGTTTTTACGTACTGTAGCATGTAGAATTGCTTCACGTGGACCAGCATAACGCATTGCCGCAGGATAAATGACTAAGCGCGCTCTATCTTTAGGGAAGTAGTTCTTTAAGATAGCTTGATAACTTTCCATACGAACGTCCGCTGGAATATCATCTGATTTCGTTTCTCCTACTAACGGATTAAGTACAAGACCATCTACAATTTCTAATGCAGATTTTTGTATATATTCATGCGCACGATGTACAGGATTTCTTGTTTGGAATCCAACGACAGTCTTCCATCCTAAATCATGGAATAATTGACGTGTTTCTGCTGGGTCTAAATGGAAATCAGAGAACTCATCATGTTTAGGTCGATTAATTAATTGGATTGGTCCAGCAAGGTAAACATTCCCTTTGTCATAAACCTTTTTAACACCTGGATGTGCCTCGTCAGTCGTACCATACACATTTTGAGCTTCTTTTTTCTTATCATATGTGTACTTTTCTTCTAATTTCAATGTGCCATATAATTCGCCATCTTCACCGTATAATGCAATGTCATCACCGATTTCTAATTTATCCGCTTCTTCTTCAGTAACTGGTAGTGTAATCGGAATGCTCCACACTAATCCATTTTCAAGATGTGTATCTTCAACAACTTTAGTGTAGTCAGCCTCACCCATAAATCCTGTTAACGGACTAAAACCACCAATACCGATTAATTCTAAGTCAGAAATTGACCAAGGATTTAAAGTAATCACTTTATATGATTGTGCTGCTTCTAAAAGATGATCTCTTTCTTCACCTTCTACTACGCGGTTAATTAATGTACCACCATGTGGTTTAATCGTATAATTAATAATCTGTTCATGTGTTGTCATTTTTGATAACTCCTTTTCCAATTAATTAGATTAGTTTACTCGGTTTTATTTTCAAGAAAAAGACAATTTTTTGTTGCGAATCACAGTGATAATAACAAGTATCACAATCGCACAAATAATTGCGAATCTTACAATATTTGAAATTGTGTCATCGTGTACGAAATAAGTCATTAATGCATTGCTATTTGTGAAGATGATTAAGCCACCAACACAAATGGCTAAAATATTAATTGGTAATATTTTTGTTAAATATGCAGAGATAGGTGCTGCAATCATACCGCCGAAACTTAACGCAATAACAAACCACCAATTAATCTGAGTAATACCTAAGAAGATGATGAAACTCAATGACGTTGATAACGTTACAAAAAACTCACTCGCCGATACAGTACCAATTGCATATCGTGGTTGAATCTTATGACTAGCTAATAACAAAGGTGTATTTACTGGTCCCCAGCCACCTCCACCAATCGCATCTAAGAATCCGGCGATAGCACCTTGAGGCACAAGTTTGAAACCACTCAACTTACCAACATGTGTATGAATTTCTCTATTTCTTTTAAATAAAAATTGATACAAAATATATATACCCATTGAAAGTAAGAACAATGCGATATATGGCTTAATATAATCCCCATGTATTTGTGTAAGTAGACCTGCACCAATAAATCCACTTATAGCACCTGGAATAGCTAACTTTAACATGGTGGGCTTATGCACATTCTCAAATTTCCAATGTGATGTTCCTGATGCAGCAGTTGTAGCTATTTCTGAAAAATGTACAGTTGCCGATACAATGGCCGGTGCAATCCCATAAGTTAATAATATTGATGATGATGAGGCACCGAATCCCATGCCAAGTGAACCATCAACAAGTTGGGCTAAAAAACCAGCTAATGCAAATATAAATAATTTTCTCATATATCACATGCCCCCTGACATTAAACTTGTGATTGAAGCCATCGCTTGAATTCTTTTTGTTTCTCCTCATCCAAATAGTCCTCAGATAATACATGTTGTAATAACGCTTGCTTTCTAGATGGCTCTATCGGTGATGCTTTAATAAGTTGTCTACTTTCATATAAAAAATCGATATAACTTTCATAACGTTCATCGTAAGTGTCTTGCAATGTCGATATAATTTGTCGACCTAGTTTAGGACTTGCACCATCTGTAGATACACTAATAGTCAATTTGCCACGTCTAAGCATACTAGGAAACGTCACATTCCCCTTAGAAGCATCTGCAGCGTGATTTAACAATGTACCTTCTGGCAAACTATCTTTAACATGTTGATTTACCTCTGGTTGATTTGTCGCAATAATAACTAGAAATGCGCGACTAATATCTTGTGGTTCAAACATTTTTTCAGCCCAAGTCAATCGCTGTTGCTGAAATAAAGTATGTAATTCTTTGGTGATTGAAGGACTAACAATATGAACATGAGAACAGTATTCAACTAATGACATTGCTCGTCGAGTTGCTACCTTCCCACCACCAACTATGACAATCTTTTTATTTTGTAAATCAATCATAAGTGGCATATTGCTCATATTGTATCCTCCTTTTATGATTATTCTTTTTTATTATTAATAATTAAGGTAAGGTTATTTCTAAATCCGTAGTTTGTTCTTTAAACCAACTAATTTTTTGTCGCATTTGGACAACATCGCCAATAATAATCATAGCAGGATTTTTTATTTCTGACGCTTTTTCAACGATGTTACCTAACGTACCATCAATTGTTTTTTGAGAAGTCGTCGTTCCTAAATGAACAAGTGCGACAGGCGTGTCAATTGATTTACCATGTTCAATAAGTAGGTCACAAATTTCTGGTAATCGTTTAACACCCATATAAACACAAAGTGTTTCTGGACCATGCGCTAAATGTGCCCAATAATCATCTTTAGACATACCAGGTTTATTAACTGCTGTCACAAAAGCAACTGACGAACTATAATCTCTGTGCGTGACAGGAATGCCTGCATAAGCTGGTGCAGCAATGCCCGAAGTGATACCAGGCACAATTTCAAATGCAATCTGATGTTGTGCCAATATTTCTGCCTCTTCACCACCTCGGCCAAAGACAAACGGGTCACCACCTTTTAAACGAGTAATAACATGTCCTTTTTTTGCTAAATTAACCAACATCCGATTCGTTTCTTCTTGCGGTAATGAATGTCTATTCGGGTCTTTACCACAATAAAAGAACTTTGTCCCTGGTTTAGCTAAATCTAAAATGTCTTTATTGACTAGGCGATCATATAAAATCACATCTGACATTTGAATGGCTTTCATACCTTTGATAGTTAATAAATCAGGATCACCAGGTCCTGCTCCTACTAAATACACTTTCCCCATGTTGTCACCCCGTTTAAAATAACTTATTTCAAACTTTAACTATGGAAGTCTTGTCCTCCATGAACTTTAGCAACAACGCCCGAACGTATGACAAAGTCACCAAAATGCTCACCTTCAAGACGTTCTTTACCATAATCCATAAGAATTGGACGTAGACTTTCAAGAATTTCTTGTTCTCCAATATTCTCTTTGTACAATTTATTTAAACGTTCACCTTTGAAGCCACCGCCTAAATACATATTATATTTGCCAGGTGCTTTACCTATAAATGCAATTTCTGCAAGTGCTGGTCTAGCGCAACCATTTGGGCATCCAGTCATACGGATTGTGATTTCTTCATCATCCACACCCGCTTCATCTAATAAGTCTTCAATCTTAGAGATTAATGATGGTAAATAACGTTCTGACTCAGCCATCGCTAATCCACATGTTGGGAACGCGACACATGCCATTGAATTACGTCTTAATCCCGTATAATTTTTACCATCTGTTAAACCATACTGATCGATAAGACTTTGAATTTCTTCTTTTTTCTCTGGAGTTACATTTGCAATAATTAAATTTTGGTTAGGAGATAATCTGAAGTCACCCGTATGTGTTTCTGCAATTTTTCGTAATGCCGTTTTCAATTGATAATCTTCTGTATCTTTAACACGTCCATTTTGAATGAATAAAGTATAATTCCAAACACCTTCGTCGCCCTCAATCCAACCTAGACGATCGCCATTATGTTCGAATTCAAAATCACGTGGTTCTTCAATTTCCCATCCTAAACGTGTATTTAGTTCTTCTACAACTTTATCCACACCTAAGCGGTCAACTGTATATTTGAATCGTGCGTTCTTGCGGTTCTCACGATTACCATAATCACGTTGAATTGTTAAGATTTTCTCACAAACATCAACGACTTGTTCTTTAGGAACGAAACCAGCTAAACGACCAACTTGTGGGTACGTATCTGTATTTCCGTGCGTCATACCCATACCGCCACCAACTGTGACATTAAATCCGACAAGTGTTTCATCTTCAACGATACCGATAAGTCCGATGTCTTGTGAATAGACATCAATAT
Source organism: Staphylococcus sp. HMSC062A01 (assembly GCF_001836805.1). NCBI lineage: Bacteria > Bacillati > Bacillota > Bacilli > Caryophanales > Staphylococcaceae > Staphylococcus > Staphylococcus sp. HMSC062A01. The sequence goes on along the minus strand of NZ_KV830626.1, from coordinate 25,883 downwards.
CATTAGATGGTGGTAAGGCGATACCAATTTTAAACTTACGTGGTAAATATTTCTTACCGTACATTGGTTCAATTTCTTCTGAAGAATCTAATACTTTCTCTCCATCTAACCAAATTTCATGATAGGCATTTGTCTTAGGTAATAGATGGTCACTGATTTTAGTTGCATAATCATTAATCTCTTTATGAATATGAGATTGATATGGATTAGGATTACACATTGTATTACGATTCACGTCCCCACATGCCGCAATCGTATCGAGTACAGACTCATTAATTTTCTTCATAGATGTTTTTAAATTTCTTTTTAAAATGCCGTGAAATTGGAAAGTCTGACGTGTTGTTAATTTCAACGTTTGGTTGGCATAATTATTAGAAATGTCATCCATGGCAATCCATTGTTCAGGTGTAGCTGTTCCTCCTGGTAGACGCACGCGAATCATAAAGCTGTAAGCTGGTTCTAATTTCTGCTTGCGACGTTCGTCACGTAAATCTCTATCATCTTGTTGGTAGCTACCATGGAATTTCAATAATTTAGTGTCATCATCTGAAATAGCACCAGTAAGTGGGTCTGCTAAGCCTTGCTCAATTGTCCCACGTAAATAATTACTTTCGTCTTTTAAATACTCTAAAGCATCTAGCTTCTTATCAAGTTCTTCTGACATTTGCTTATTTGTCTTAGCCATTAAGTACCACCCTTTCTATTAGTACACATCGCGTTGGTAACGTTTATCTTTCTTCATTTGTTTAAGGTAGGCTTCAGCATCTTCTTCAGATAAGTTTTGTTCTTTCATTAAAACATTGCGGATAGCTTGATGTACATCTTTCGCCATATGTTTTTCATCACCACAAATGTAAAGTGAAGCACCTTTTTGAAGCCATTCATTAAATTCTTTACTGCGTTCAGCAATACGATGTTGGACGTATACTTTTTCACCAGTGTCTCTTGAGAATGCAACATCCATTTTTCCTAGCACGCCGTCTTTCAACCATTCTTGCCATTCTGTTTGATATAGGAAGTCTGTTGTAAAGTGTTGATCACCAAAGAATAACCAAGTATTACCTTTAAATCCATGCTCTTCTCTTTCCTGCATGTATGCTCTAAATGGTGCAACACCTGTTCCAGGTCCAATCATGATAACTGGTGTGTCACCCTCTTTAGGGAATTTGAAGTTTGGATTGCGTTTCAAGTAAATTGGAACAGTGTCACCTGGTTGAATACGTTCAGCAAATTGAACTGAACATACACCTGAACGGTCACGTCCATGTGAGTTGTATCTAACTGCCCCAACTGTAATATGCACTTCATCTGGTAGCGCTTGATAACTATTAGATATTGAATATTCTCTAGGTGGTAATTTTCTTAATAATTGATATAAATTTTCTGGTTGAAGTTCTGTTGTCGCAAAGTCATTTAATAAGTCGATTAAGTCACGACCTTCAATGTAACTTTGAACCCATTCATTATCTTCAACCTTTTCATTAAGTTCTTCATTTTCAAAGAATGACGCCGCATTGATAAGAAGCGGTTTCGTTAACTTCGTAATTTCAAAATGAGTTGTTAAGGCTTCTTCTAATCCTAATGTGTCACCCTCATCTGAAATTTGAACTTGATCATTCGGATCCCAACCTAATGTGCTAATTAATAAATCAACTAAAGCTGGGTCATTTTGAGGTAGAACGACTAAACAGTCTCCAACTTCATAATCTTCACCGAAATTATCTAATAGAAATTCAATATGACGTGTTTCCTTATTTGAACCTTGTCCATTAAGGTTAATGTTTTCTAAGACTTCTGCTTGATATGGATTTGCTTTAGAGAATTTCTTTTCTTTCGCAGATTTAATTGATTCACTTACAATTTGTTCATTTTGAGTGCCTTCTGGTGCAGTATCTATCGCATTGATTACATTTGCCATCCACTTTTCAGCGTCTTCTTCATAATCAACGTCGCAATCCACACGATCATATATACGTTCAGCACCTAATTCATCTAGTTTTCTATCAAAATCACGACCTGTTTGACAGAAGTATTCATACGTTTGATCCCCTAATGCTAGAACTGAGAATCTCACACCTTCAAGTTTAGGTGCCTTACGACCATGAATGAACTCATGCAATTCAGCTGCATTATCAGGTGGATCCCCTTCACCTTGAGTAGAAGTGATAATGAATAAATCTTCAACATTTTTTAGGTTCTTAGGTTTAAATTCGTCCATTGCTTTCAATGTCACGTTATGACCTATATTTGATAAGCGTTCTTCAAATATTTCAGCTAACCCTTGTGCATTACCTGTTTCAGAACCATATAAGAGTGTAATTGCTCGTTTCTCCGGCGTGATGACAGGCTCGTTTTGTTGAAGCATTGCTTCTGTGCCTTCAGTTAGACCATTTGCATTTGTTGAACTTGAACCTGTTTGTGATGGTACAGTTCCATTTGACGTCAATTGTTGATTAGCAACTAAGTATCCACTTAACCATACCTTTTGTTCAGGTGTAAGTGTTTGTAAGAGTTCATTAATTTGTGCCGCTTGTCCTTCTGTAAAAGGACTATTTGTAACACTTAAATTCAATTGTATCCACCTCTTATTCCGTAAAATAACAATCATTTTATAAAAGCTTTATACTACTTTTATTATGTAAGAAATATGTCCGTCTGTACACTATTGTCGGACATATTTGTAGATTTTGTTTAAAACATATCAGAGTACTATGTTTTATGGTTAAAAATTTTTATCCAAACGCATTATGGTTTATCAGCAACATGTAAGCCACATTCTGTTTTATCGAAATTCGACCAACGCCCTGCTCTAGAATCATCTGAGTCAAATACAGGAGCGGTACATGGGATACAGCCAATACTAGGATAATGTTGATCATGCAATACATTATAAGGTAAATCATGTTTCTTAATATAGTCCCAAACTTCATCTTCTGTCCAATAAATTAAAGGACACACTTTCACTGATTTGAAACGTTCGTCTTTATTAATAAAGTTCGTATTTGCACGTGTTGGCGATTGGTCTCGACGTAAACCTGAAACCCAAGCAACAGCGCCACCTAACACTTCTTCTAAAGGTTTAATCTTTCTTATATAACAGCATTGATTAGGATTATTCTTCCACAATGCCGGATTATATTTGTCCGCTTGTTCCTCAATCGTTAAATCAGGCTTCTTCATTTCAATACGAAGTTTTGGAAAGCGTTCTTTCACTCTATCAATCAAGTCATACGTTTCTTGGAAATGTAAATCCGTATCTAGAAAGACAATTTGTGCATCTGGCTTAATCTGGTAAATCAAATCAATTAAAACCATACTTTCCGCACCAAAACTACATGAATAAACAATGGAATCACCATATGTGCGATACGCCCATTCTAATATTTCATAAGCGCCTTTAGTTGCATCGTCAGTAGAAATAGAATCAATGAAAGGGTCACCTTCAAAATTCTCATACGTAATTGTCGGTACTGACATAAACTTATGGTCCCCCCTAAAATTTCACAAATTTATTAATCTAATACCTATCAGAATTGTCAGAATAATATGTTACTACTTTATCGAGATTTTGCTATAAAGTCAAGGTTCTGAGGAGAATTATATAAAGAAGTAGGGAGTAGGACATTGATTCCATTTTGCATCCGTCACACTCCCTAAACGTTTCAACTTTTCCCTAGTAATGATTTTCTGGAATACACTGAATCAAAGCAATTTTATCGTTCTTTGTAGTTACTAAAATTTCAAAGCCATTATTTTTCACGGTATTATAAATATAACTTCCAGCATCATTATTTTTTTCATAATCACTGTATTTACTAATAAATGTTTGCTCATCAACATTTGAGGGTGACACGCCAATTCCTCTTACTACTTCAGTATTACCTTTCAATTCATAGACCACTGCTAAATCACCATAAATGGTATATAGATTATCCATGCCCACTTTGTGAAAAACACGATTGGATCTGCCATATCTTTTTTCCACTTCTGCTCTAGTCATGCCAGGTTTAATTCCCATGTAAGCATCCCTTGTATCCTTTTGCATAAATGACTTATGGAAATCCTCACTCATGACATCAATTTTAGGTGCTTGTGAATGAATCGCATCTTTGTCTTTTTCATCTTCACTTTGTTTCGCTTTTTGCTTTTCTGCTTTAATAGGATCATTAGACACTTTATCGTCATCCGTTGTTTCTTTATCTTTCTTCAAATGCGCTGTTGTAGTTGTAGTCTGCTCCGTTTGTTTCCCTTCTTTTAAAAAGAAATGATAATAAGCAAAACAGCAACTGACTATAATCCCAATAACAACTAAGACAACTAATATAAATAGCCAAATGCTTGGCTTACGCTCAGCTACCTCATATTGTGACTCAATCGAATCATCTTCAAATACGCGTAAATCATTGCCACATTTACTACAAAATCGTTGCTCTTTAGTTATTTTATTACCACATCTAGGACAAAAATTCTTGATATTACCTTCCTTCACTTCATGTTGCTAAATCTAAGTAGTTGTTGTGAATTTAGGACTCTTATTTGTTTTGACACCTACATTATATTTAATTTTAAATTAAGCACCAATTATTTTCTATAATCTTTTTATATAAATTTACCTAAAAAACAAAGCCGAAGAAAGCTTCACGCTTCTCGACTTTAATCTCGTTATCCTTCATCTTTATCTCTATCATCATATCGCATTTGTTGTCGGTAACCATAAGTACTTTCTTTGATTAGTTGATCATTTAATAATCCAGCACCAATCGCACCTGCAACAGTTGAAATAGAAGCAGCAAACCAAGGAATACTTAGATATAAATCAATTCCAGCCGGTCCTTTTAACCCTACCTGTTGCCCTAAGAAATTAGATGGTAGTAACACAAGTTCCGCAATTAAAAATAATGTGTAGAGAATAATGTAATAAATGATAATAGCTACAAAGAGCGTCATCACTGTAGTTAAGTTATATAACCATGTAATTCGTTTATTACGACTTTGTTTGACAGATTCCCACAAATCATGAGACATCATAATCCAAAGTAACATACCTAAGACTGCGATAATAGATATTCCAAATAGACGCCACATTGAGAATTCCATACTCATCTGCCACATAGTCGTAAATATTAAGCCAAATGCACCAGTGGTAAAAGCAATTGCCACAATATTACTAAGGCTTGCCATCATATTAAGTGGATTATTTGCAAATGTCATACCACTCACAAGCCGAACCATTCCCATTGACCTAGTATTGGATAAATAGCGTAAATGATCATTATCTGTTTCATCTAAATGTACTTCAGTTTTATCAATTTTAGATAATGGAAATTGTTTGTTAACTGCATATGTTACATGATTATTGTCATCATAATCATTCTTTTCAGATTCAGAATGATGCACTTCATTGATTATCGCAACGATGACGTTCTTAAAACGTTTCTTAACTGGGCGCCAACCAAATGCAGGATAAGAAAAGACAGCAGCACCATTCTTCTTATTGATGTCCAGTGCTAACACACGTTCATCATGAAACATAGGTAAATCTGTAATTGCAACGACATAATCCCATTCTCGCTTATCATGATAATCTTGTATCTTTTTAAAAATTTTGCCAACGGATTCTGCGTAGCCTGTCAGAGGATCAACCACGAGATCCACTTCCCAGTCATGTTGGTTGTTATTCTGGTGAGATAAGATGTTCGGAATATCATCCATTAAACTCTCAGCTAATTTTTCTGTAACACCAGGAGCAACAACTAAACCGATTGTTTTAGCTTCATTCATGCGTCATCCTCCTCTCTATGATCTTGTTTTTTACCTTCATACTGTTCATCATCATTACTTTCTTTGTTTGATGAAGATTGTTCCACGTCATGTTGCGATACATCTTGTGATTGTTGTTCTTTTTTCTCTTTTTCCTCTTGTTGCGCTTCTTTATAACGATGATATTGGCGATAAGAATACGTAATACGTCGTATCTTCTCTTCATTTTCTACAGTTGAGCCCATTGCACCCGCTAATAAACCAAGCGATGATACAAACCATAATAATTTCAAATAATTTATAAATGTGAAATCAGGATTTGCACTCGTCCAACTATTAAATAAACCTACAGGTACAAATAATGAAATACTAATAGATAGTAATACATATAAAACTACGTAATTCATCAATGTAATGATGACTAAAGTAAGTAATGTCGTCGCGTTATATACATAGCGATAAACACGTTGAGACTTTGCTGTTTTTCCTTCAAATAACTGATGCGCGTATAATAACCATCCCGCCATACCTAATATAGAAATAATCATTAAGACAATAAATCTTAAGGTTGAATATTGAACACTTAACTCCCATGGCATAGAGAAGATAGAAACATATGTCCCTGTCGCAAATGCAACGGAAATAATCTTCTTAAAATTAAACAAATTCCTCCATGGCTCATTCGCTCGCGTTAAACCTAAAATAAGCTGCAACCATCCTAATATAAAGTAGCGATTAATATAACGTCTTTTCGAACTTTCATCTTCTCGAGGATCAACAGCTTTAGGTTTAATCAGTGGATGCACTTTGGGGCGCTCTTTCGTATTATTGTGATATAACTGTTCAACTAGTGCTGTCATACTCTTCACTAACTTACGCTCTAAATTAATCCAACCTAACGCAGGTAATGAAAGCATAGAAACTTGCTTTTCACTATTAAAGTCACTAATAACAACTTTATTACCTGAGATACTTGGTAAATCTGTAATACAGATAACGAAATCCCATTCATATTCTTTCTTCAATTCTGCTGCTTTATCTATACTCTCATGTACATCCTCAGCAGATCCTATTAATAAATCTACTTTACTCTCGAAATGCCATTCATCCACATCCTTAATTCGGTCATGTAAATGTTGTTGAACCTTTGGTATCGCATTATCGACGAGCTTATGTGCAACGCCTGGCGATGGCACTAATCCAATCGTAAAGGTCATGATTAACCTCCTTCCTCTTCTAATATTTGCTAAGTTTACTATTGATTATTTGTTTGAAAAAGTATTAATTAACAGGGTCAAAATTATGCAATGCTCATTTTATGATAATAACAATACTTTTTGCAATTAAGGGAGTTGAACAGAATTCGTTTTGAATTCGCTTTTCAACTCTCGCAAGGATAACTAGTACTAAGAAGAGGTTAATTTTAAACTTATTATCAGTTCAGTCAGCTAATGCGAATTTGTATTGTAGACTTATGAAATTGTTTTATAATCGGCTATTCACATTAACTCTAACTAGTCAAATTACAGTCTTGACTTCTAAAATTAAAAATACTAAATTAAATACATAGTATAAAAATATGCACTAGGGGTGTTTTCAAACTGAGATGGAGTCATACTCCAAACCCTTTGAACCTGAACTAGATGGTACTAGCGTAGGAAAGTGTGGACGAAATCGTAGATAACTTGATTAAGGTCTAGATATGTCATGCCTTATTTCATATAAACTCACATCTATCATTTACGTAACTTTTCTATAGTGAAGGTTGCGTATTTTTTACTTTAAAAAAGAGACAGAGGTGACCGCCAGGCAATTTTATCATAGTAGCAAAAATGTCATGTTGAAATAAGCATTGTCTGAGAGAAGCTTAGACTAGTAGTATTGTAGAAAATTCATTTTATTTATCCATATAATAGAAATTAACGTAAAGTCGGTGATGCTAACTTAGGGACGTCACCGACTTCTTTATTACAATTAAAAAGAGCGAGACATTCGTCTCACTCTTTAAACGACTCAACTATTAATATTTATATGGGTCATTATCTTTTTTATCTTTCAATTTGTCTGCTTCATCACGTACAAAATCGTTATCTTTATGCTCATTTCGATCTTTATCAAAATCATTTAAATCTTTATGTGTTTCATCTTGATATCTATCACTATGAGAACCAAATTGACTACGTTCTTCATTGTGATGATTATGATTGTGCTCTTTATTTTGATTAAAGTTATTGTCTTTACGGTCATCTGAAGACCAATCTACATCATTACGACGGTTAAAGTCTTCATCTGAACGATGTAAGTCATCCCGACGATTAGACTCTTGATAATCATTACGCTCTAAATTAGAACGGTCATGATTATTATTGTCATAACGATTGTTATCATTGTGATTTGAATGGTTATGACTACCATTATGAACATCATCATTAGAATAATGTTCTTTAATATCTCTTTTTTCTTTCGCTTTATCTTCTTCATCTAAGATGAATGCATTGTTTTTAGCGTTAACATCTTTATCATCATGATGATTTTCACGACGGTTGTTATTGTCATAATAGCCATTAGCGTAATTATCTTTTTTCTTACCTTTTCTTACAAGTAGCATAATACCAGCTACGATCCAAAGAATAAAACTAATCCAGTTAGACAATAATGCAATTAGACCTGCAATAATTAATAAGATACCTGCAATTTTAGGTTTTTTACTAATTAAAATACCGCCAATAATCGCTAAAATTAGTGAAATTACAGCACCCCAAGTTAAGAAGCTAATGAAACTACCTAAAGCATCAATACCTTGATTCAATTCTGAAGTAGATACTGAATTACCTTGCTTTTGAGATTCACTAATCATTTGATCTTTAAAGTTATTATTTCCCATTAAAGGTTTAAGAACTAAGAACATGATTGCAGCTATTGCTTGCAATACAACCCCTAGCCAAGTAAGGATATGTTCAACTGTGCGTTTAATCTTGTTATTTTGCGTGTGATGTAATGTATTATCGTTTGTTTGATTAGCCATTTTTACGCCTCCTTTTTTTGTTGTATACCCTACCGATGATTAGGTTACACTTAATTTTTAAAAAGTATGGCAAATTTTTAATACTCGATCTAGTGATATCGATTAACAATCATGTAATAAATACGCGATGTAATCCAATACATCAACGCATACATAACAACAACCGAAATAATAACACCGACATAACTTGTCACAAACACACCAACATGATTAACATTCAGAATACTTAACACGTTATATATTATTTTTGAAGCAAAGATAACATGAATCGTTGCGACAATAATTGGCAATGCAAATATCCATATAATTTGTTTATTAATGGTATCTTTAATTCTGTCATTATCTATACCAACTTGCTGCATAATTTGATAATTCTTACGGTCCTCATATCCTTCTGCAACATTTTTATAATACATCATTAGAAATGTGCCAATGAATAAAATGATAGACACTACCGTTCCAATAAAGATAAGTCCTCCATTAATTTCATATAATGTGCCCGCCACTTCTTTTTTATCATCAATACTCACTTTATAGCGTTGCATTAATGTATTTTTCAACTTATCAAAATCAGATGTATGCTTTGTCATGATATTAAAATGCATAAATGTATTTTGAACTTTCTGCGTGCCATGATGGTCGTTCTTATCAGCATTGACATAATAATTGTTTAATTGTTGGAATGTCTTATCATCTGGAGTAATAATAGTTAACGCTCCTGGAACTGGATACGAATAATTATGACCATTTAACTGTTTAATATTGAATTGGTCCCCCATCATTGTTGCAGTTCTTAATTTTTTAAAAGGTTGATTTAAACTTTCAAATCCTAATTCCCCATGTTTCAACTTAACCTTCTTCGTATTTAGCTCATTATAATCGTGCTGTGTCATAATCACGAGATAGGTACTATTAATCGTCATATTATAATCTTTATTATTACGATGTTTAAATAATCCTGGTTGTTTGTAATCCACCGCAATCAGTGAAACTGCATTCTTCTTAAAGAAATCAACTTTAGCATGATCTTTAATATCACGTTCCAAATGACGTACTTTCTCCTGAGTCTTCTTATTATTGTGAAGATTTCCATCCATTGAAACTCTATATTGATCCGACATAATAGAATCGACCTGATTCGATATCCCTCTATAAGTTGAAATCGTCATACCCACAGTAACAATTAGAAATGTACATAACATCGTGATGCTTGCAAGTCCAATCGCATTTGAATTCATCCTAGACTGCAATCCTGAAATGGTAAAAAAGTATTTGGGATTATAATACCATTTAGGGATTCGTTTTAACCAATCTAATAGTAAAACGCCTAACGATAAATATAAGCAATATGTCCCAATCATAACCAAGCCAATTGCACCGAACAAATCATATAACGAGCGTAATACCATTTGATTAGAGAGCGCAATGTGATAACTGCTAAATAACGTAACAACTCCAATAACTAGTAAAACGTATAATACAAATTTGGGTAACTTTCTTTCAGCTCTTTGACGTTGATGTATTAATTTAATAGGACTTTGGAATAATATTTTTAAATTGTTAATCAAGAAGAGAAATAACATTACCGCTGCTAAAATAATTAAAGTAATGCACATCGCTTTCACATCAAAAGGATAATCCAATAGCGACATGCCCGTTTGATGCATTAATTTATTCATAAGCATAAAAATTAATACGCCAAAGAGATAGCCACCAGTTATACTGATAACCGCGATTAAAACATATTGATATACCATCTCGATGAGCCTAATCATTCGGAAATGTTTCTTCTCCATTCCAAGTATCATGTTCATCGCAAGTTCCTGTTGACGACGTTTCATCATGAAGCGATTGGCATATAAAATAAATATAAAACCCAAGACACTCATAAAGAAATTTCCCACACCAATAAATATAGGTAATAGCTGACTTCGTTTTTGGACGTAGTCATTCATATTTAAAGATAATAGAATAAATTCCGTTGCGAACATGATGCTCAGTGCTAATATAAAGGGCATGATCACATGTCGCTGCATCTTGAAGTTTTGAGCAATCATCTTCCAGAGCATATGTATGGTCATGTTAGTACCCACTTTCATTCAGAATAGCCAAACTATCAGCGATACGCTTTTGAAAATCTTGTTGCGATTCTTCCCCTCGGTAAATTTCATGATACAAACGTCCATCTTTAATAAATAATACTCGTTTAGCATAAGACGCATCGATAGTTGAATGAGTTACCATTAATATCGTTTGCGTATTATCATTAATTTCTCGAAATAGCGTCATGATTTGTTTCGAAGTCTTTGAATCGAGCGCACCGGTCGGCTCATCGGCGAGCAGTAAATCGGGTTCATTGATTAATGCACGACCAATCGCAATTCGTTGTTGTTCACCACCAGAAACTTGATACGGGTATTTAGAAAGTAATTTCTCAATACCTAATTTAGAACTTAGCGCATTCATACGCTGTTCCATTACTTTATGAGAGCGGTTAGCAAGCACAAGTGGCATTAAGATGTTATCTTGATTCGTCATAGTTGGTAAGACGTTGAAATCTTGAAAGACAAAGCCAAGATTATCACGACGAAAATGCGCAATTTGCTTATTACGTAACTTGCGAATATCTTGAGTGTTAATAGTGATGTTGCCTTCAGACACTTTATCAAACGTTGCAATTAAGTTTAATAATGTGGATTTACCTGAACCCGACTCACCCATAATGGCTACAAATTCTCCCTTATCAACTGTAAATGAAATGCCATTCAGCGCAGTAGTCGCATTTAACCCTCTGCCAAACGTTTTCTTTACATTTTTGACGTCTAATAACATCGCTTCAACCTCGCTCTCTTTAATAATTTTTTACAAAAATGATCACAATGAAGATGTAATCCAATAATTTAAGACCTCATGTTCCTTTTGTTATCTCTATCATAAAACAAAAAAATGCCAACAACATTGATAATTTCTTACAAATGTTGTTGGCTAGCTTACAATATTGAAAGTTTAATTATTTTTCGGGAAATAAATACTAAATGCCGTACCTTTGTTCAACTCAGACTGTACATCTACATGATGATGTAAATGTTGAGAGATATGTTTAACAATAAACAATCCAATGCCTGATGAATTAGCATTCAATCGACCATTATATCCTGAATAGCCTTTATCAAAGATCTTCGGTAAGTCAGCTTGACTAATACCGACACCATTATCACGAATAGTCAATACATGCTGTTGTTGGTCAAACGTAATCCAAATGTCCTTACCTCGCGCATACTTCAATGCATTATTTAGAATCTGTTCAATCATAATCGAACACCATTGTGCATCGGTCAGAACTTCATCCTCACACCGTTCATAATGAATCTTTGTCTTCTGATCAATAAATTGAATAGAATATTTCATAATTAATGGACGGACAAGGTCATTAATCTTTACTTTTGAAAAGGACATATCCGTTTCTTGGTTCATCAATTTTAAATAACTTAACGCTAAACTTGTATAATTATCAATTTGAATAATTTCTTGTCGCACTCGATTGACGACATTATCTTCATTACGCTCTAACAACAATTTAGATGCTGTAATAGGCGTCTTCATTTGATGAACCCACGTTAAGAAGTAATTCTCCACATTAGCTTGATATTCAGTTTGATCACTTTTCACCTGTTGCAATTCATGCTCTAGTTCATGAATAGTGTCTCTCATCTGAACTTGTTCTCTAAACCCACTTAATTGTACTAACCAATAAATTATCATGATGAATAGCATTATTCCGGCACCTAATAGATACGCACTCAGTGGCAAATTAAATAGAAAGAAGATAAGTAAGAATAATAATATAAATGTGATAACTATAATAATTTCATTTAATATTGATTTAATAAAAGCTTTCAGCATAATTAAGACACCTTATATCCAACATTCTTCTTAGTTTCAATTAAATCTATAACACCTATCGATTGTAATTTCTTACGCAATCGTGTCATATTGACTGCTAAAGTATTGTCATCTATAAAATTCTCCGACTCCCAACACTTTTCAATCAATGCGGTACGGCTGACATACTTACCTACATTGCGGAACAACATATTTAAGATTTGTAATTCAGTAAAGGACAATTGAACCGATTGAACCGATTCGTCTTCATGGTAAAGTGTTGCTTCATCTACAACAAGTTTGCAATTTTTAACAGTAATTTCATTATTAGACACTGCTAAATCATACGTTCTACGTAATAATGCTTGAATCTTAGTTATAGTTAACGATAAATTAAATGGTTTCTCGATAAAGTCATCGCCGCCCATTTGAATTGCCATAATTTGATCCATATTGTCGGTTCTTGAACTAATAAACATAATCGGTACATTAGAAGTCTTACGTATCTCCTGACACCAGTGATAGCCATTGAATGTCGGTAGATTGATATCGAGCAATACGAGTTGCGGTTGATTTGCATGAAATACGTCGATAATATTATCAAATTGTTTAGCCACGATGACCTCATAATTCCATTTCGATAACTCTTGCTCTAAACTTTCTGCAATGATAAAATCATCTTCCACGATGAATACTTTCATATTGCTCACCTTTCATTACTAATGATTTATTAAGCTTTGTGGTCGTCGTCATAATCAGGATTTGAAACTTTATTCTTTTCCTTTTCAAATTCTGCTTCTTTTTGTTCAGTTTTCTTTTTACGTTTACGTTCTTCCATTATTGATAATGCGATAAATCCAATGATGAGTAGTGGTGATAACATTACAAATATCATCGATTGAACACCTCTATATTTTATATTTGATTGATACATCGTCTTAGTCTTCATTTTACAACTTTACTTATAAAATGAACATCAAAAAACTGAAGCGATACCGAAATAATGACTATTTCAACGTACCGCTTCAATCATAATAAAGATTATAAATTTAATTGCGACTCATAAGTACAGATTAGATATTACTTTTTATTTAAGATGTAAGTTCTAATATCTTCTATTGAAATACTGTCGTATATTTGTGTTTTGGCTTCTCCTATTTTGGCTACTCTCAACATACTTCCACCATAGCTCTTTGGTGAATATTGCTCCCAATAGTCTAATTGTTCAAATAGTTCTTTCAATGTTTCCATAAGATTTACCACCTTTTCTAAATTTGGGTAAATAAAATAGCCCTCCTTAAATAAGAAGCGCTCACGGACATCTTCTTATCTTTCAGGAACTCCTGTTGGATTTAGCACCTCACGTCAAACGCAGTTGCTGGAGCTTCATAGGGCCAATTCCCTCCACTCACTCTTAATAAGACGAACTATTTTATTTATTGGTATTATAACTCACTTTTAACAATTATAAAAGTAAAACGTTTACAACATATGATAAAACTAAATATAAAATAAATTCTATTCATTAATAATTGTTTACAATTACTTTACTTAAAAATAACTTTATACTAACTGAAAATCAAATTAAATTTCTTAATATGAATAGTGTAACAACTATACAATATACATATTAGGAGGCTTTTTTTAAATGAGTTTCATCAATAAATTTGGTAAAACAACAGTAGCAAGTTCAATCTTAGCTGCATCTGTATTAGGGACAACACACGTGTCATTCGCGTCAGGTTCTGGCGAAGGTAACCAAGGCCAACAAGGACAAAATGAAGATTACATGGCCATCGGTAACACAAAGAATCCTAAAAACGTTATTTTCATGGTCGGCGATGGTATGGGACCTGCATACAATTCAGCTTATCGTTACTATGCCGACAATCCAAATACTAAAGAATTAGATCAAACTGCATTTGACAAATATTTAAAGGGTACTAACCGTACTAACCCTAATGACCCTAAAGAGAATGTAACAGATTCAGCTGCAGGTGGTACAGCCTTTGCAACTGGTCACAAAACATATAATGGTGCAATTTCAGTAGATAATAATAAAAAGCCATTAAAATCCGTTCTAGAAAAAGCGAAAGAACTTGGCAAATCAACTGGTATTGTGACAACTGCTGAAGTAACAGATGCAACACCAGCCGTATATGCTGCACACGTTGATGACCGTGATAAGAAAGACGAAATCGCGCAACAGTTTTACAATGACAAAATTAATGGTCAACATAAAGCTGATGTTATTTTAGGTGGCGGTTCTAAATACTTCGGTAAAGAAAATGGTAATTTAACGAATAAGTTCCAAAAAGACGGTTATGATTATGTAACAAACAAAGATGAACTTGCTAATTCACAAAGTGATCAAGTATTAGGTTTATTCTCTGAAAAAGATATGCCTTTACAAATCGATGCACCACAAAGTAATCCATTATTAGTAGATATGGAAAACAGTGCCTTATCTAAACTAGAAAAGAATGATAAAGGGTTCTTCTTAATGGTCGAAGGTGCGTCTATCGATAAATCAGGACACCCTAACGACATTACTGGTGTTATGTCAGAAATGGGCGGATTTGAAAAAGCTTTCCAAAATGCAATAGACTACTCAAACAAACACAAAGACACTTTAGTTGTAGCAACTGCCGATCATTCAACTGGTGGTTTATCAATTGCTAAAGGGAAAGATTACGTATGGAATCCAGAAGCAATTCATAAAATGAAACACTCTGGTAGCTACATGACTAAACAAATTGCAGATGGCAAAGATCCTGAAAAAGTAATCAACGAAGGTTATGGTATCGAATTCCCTTCTAAACAAATGGATAAAGTTAAAGACGCTGCTAAAGAATTGAAAGAAGCTCAAGATAAAGCTAAAAGTGAAGACGATGAAAAAGTAGCTGCAGCAACTACTAAACTTCAAGATGCGATTCAAAAACCAATCAACGATGAATCTCACACTGGTTGGACTACTTATGGTCATACAGGTGAAGACGTAAACACATATGCACATGGACCAGGTGAAAATAAATTTGCTGGTAATAATGATAATACAGATAGCGCAAAAAATATCTTTGATTTCTTTAATAACGATGTAACATCTAATCAAAACCAACAATAATTAAGACTAAAAATTTAAGTATAATAAAGGTTAATTGCAATTTAAAAGCACTTTGTCAATGATTTATATCATCGACAAGGTGCTTTCATTTAGTTAAGATTTAAGTTTTCTTTTAATTTCTCATTAACTTCTTTTAGACTATTTTTATCAGGATAGAAGTAGTATAGATTGTCATCACCAAGTGCATTTTGACCGTTAATTGTTAAACGTTTAACATTGTCTTGTGCTTTATCATAGTCAGATTTGAAGCGATTTAACTGTACGAAGCTTAAATCTGTTTTCAAGTTATCTTGAGCAGCTTTGAATATACCGTTTAATTTAGTTACTGAGTTAACAGAGAATGCTTCTCTAGCAACTGCTGTAATTACTTGTTGTTGACGCAATTGACGACCTTCATCGCCACCAGCACCATCTTCCTTACGACTACGCATGTAAGCTAAAGCTTTTTTACCATCCATTTTGTATTGCTCACCTTTAGTGAATTGATAGGTATTGGTACTATCTTTAGTTATAAAAGAGCCATTACTCGTAATTGTAACTCCACCAAGTTCATCTACTACTGTTTTAACGCCATCCATATCAATAGAAATATAATGGTCAACAGGTACATCCATTAATTTTTCCAATGAGTTGACTGCCATTTTGGGACCACCATATGCATAAGCATGGTTAATTTTTTCGGTAGTTCCATGTCCAACAATTTTAGCACGTGTATCACGAGGTACACTTACCATTACAGTTTTTTTATCCTCTGGGTTAATTGACATCAAGACGATAGAGTCACTACGTTGCCCGAGATTTTCTTGCTGTCTTTCAGCATCGTCATCTATACCGTAAAGCACAACCGTCATAGGGTCTCCCTCTTTTGCTGCCTTTTGTCTTAATTGGGAATGATCTCTATCTAAGGATTCATTAATTGAATTATTTAATGAATGTAATTTCGTAAAGACAAAAATAGCTGCAGCAACAATAAGTACTAATAATATAATCAGTATTGTAATAATTACTTTAAAAGTAGTTGATTTCTTTTTTTTCATAATATTAATCACTCATTTTTTATAGACTTTTAATAATTTCAATCACTCGTGTTTGCTGCTCATCTGTCATATCAGAACCTGATGGTAAACATACTCCATGGTCAAATAAATAGGCACTGTTATCTATACCATCAACCATTATATAATCATAAGATTCAAAGTATGGTTGTAAGTGCATTGGTTTCCATACTGGACGTGCTTCAATATTATTTTTTTGTAATTGCGAATTAATTTTGTTTTTCTTCAACATTACAAAATATATTCTTTACATTCATCAAAACCATTACATTTTATCTTATAATATTAGTTAGAATTTACGTTAAAACTAATGTAACTATCATGTAAATATGCAATAAATAAACTACTTGCGTAATGAATTAGTAGCTTATTTATAAAAATTCATTTTATAGCTATGTAATTCCGAGTAAAACTTTCAGATTTCTTTATCCGTACATTATACAATTTTGAACGGTCAATATATGTCCTTATGCAATAAATTCATTATTTGTCTTAAAAAGTTATACTTACATTTATCCTCTTCCTCAATTAAGGTCTCTCCAACAAACAATAATTATGTAATTTACATAAATATAAAAAAGCCAAGATATTTCTACACAGAGATATCTTGGCTTAAAACATTAATATTCAATATTTGGCATTTCGTTTACTTTGTTTTGGTATTTTTTGAAACCAACATATGCAGCTACGCCTAAAACTACTGTAATTAATAATCCCTTCATGTCTGTCACTCCTTTAAGGTTCTACATTTATTAGATTTCTTAAATATTAAAATCTAAATTTACCTATATTATACACTTAAAATTGTTCATTTTTAAAGTCACGTTTAATTATCTTATACACCATTGGTCTGATTTTTCATGAAAAGTATTGTATTATTTTGAAAATCGAGTATATTAATTATATCGATTTCGAAATAAATATATATGAGGTGCACGACTGTGGCAAAATTATTATACATTACAGCACACCCATTAGATGAATTAGCTTCTAATTCTATGGCTGCTGGTAAAGCATTTATTGATTCATACAAAGATAATCATTCAAGTGATGAAGTGAAGCACATTGATTTATTCAAAGAAGATATCCCTGTTATTGATAAAGATGTATTAACTGGTTGCGGTAAATTAAGAAATGGCGATGAACTTAATCAAGATGAACAACAAAAAGTTGATCGTTTCAGTGAAATTTTAGAAGAATTCCTTTCAGCTGATAAATATGTTTTCGTTTCACCAATGTGGAACTTATCATTCCCACCTGTATTGAAAGCGTACATTGACGCAATTTCAATTGCAGGTAAAACATTCAAATACACTGCAGAAGGTCCTCAAGGTCTTTTAACAGATAAAAAAGTATTACACATTCAATCACGTGGTGGTTTCTATTCAGAAGGTCCAGCTGCAGATGTTGAAAGTGGCGACCGTTACTTAAGAACAATCATGACATTCTTAGGTGTACCTTCATACGAAAATGTAATTATTGAAGGTCATAATGCGGAACCAGAGAGAACAGAAGAAATTAAAGCCGCTTCAATTACTGAAGCACAAGAAATGGGTAAAAATTTCTAATAAGCATATTAAAAGGCATTGCGTAGTCATTTACGCAATGCCTTTTTACTATTCAATCCTATTTACTTCTCATCTTTCAAATGCTGAATATCTTGAAATCCTTCTCTGTAATTCGATAGTTCTTCCATGATGTCATACCAATCATGTCCTACCTTCTGAAAGGTACTCTGCATTAATTCATCTTGTGCTTTATTTAATTTATCAACTAACTTACTGCCTTTAGGCGTTGGAAATAATTGTTTCACACGTCGATCTTCTTCAGATGTTTGTTCAACAATTAACCCTTCTTCCTTCAATTTACGCAACGTCGCATGTGATCCTTGTTTAGAGATTTCTAATGTCTTTAATAATTGCTTAATGGTAATACCAGGCAATTTATTAATGAAGAACAAAAAGCGATGGTGCTGACGACTCATGTCGTATTTTTCAATAATTTCATCTGCCGTTTTTATAAATGTCTTATATGCGAAGTAAAATAACATATGTTCATAATCATTTTTATTACTATCCATAGATTTCTTTCCTTTTCCATTTATGAATGATTATACACATTATAATCAATTTTCAAAAAACAGTCGAAAAAAGGTCAACTAAATTGACTTTATTAGCCAATATAATTATATTGTAAGTGTATTCTAATTTATAAATAAAGGTGGAATGAATATGAAACAACGTGTAGGACAATACTTAATGGATGCAGTACATCATGCAGGCGTCGACAAAATCTTTGGCGTGCCAGGAGACTTCAACCTAGCTTTTCTAGATGACATCGTACGTCATGAAGGCGTTGAATGGGTAGGAACGACTAATGAACTTAATGGTAGTTATGCTGCAGATGGCTATGCACGTATCAATGGACTAGGCGTGCTCGTTACTACATTTGGTGTTGGTGAATTAAGTGCTGTTAACGGTATCGCAGGTTCGTATGCTGAACGTGTCCCAGTGATTGCAATTACAGGCGCGCCAACGCAAGCAGTAGAACAAGCCGGTAAGTATGTGCACCATTCATTGGGTGAAGGTCGTTTCGATAGCTATCAAAAGATGTTCGAACACATTACGACAGCGCAAGCATACATTACTGCTGAGAACGCAACAACTGAAATCCCTAGAGTCATTAATGCTGCTATTCATGAACGTCGCCCAGTGCACATTCATCTTCCTATTGATGTTGCAATGACTGAAATCGAGGTAGATTCAGAGTATGATGTCGCACCAATTCCAGACGTAAATGTTGATCGATATATTAATATGGTCGCTGACAAACTACGCTCCGCTTCACAACCAGTCATTATCACAGGTCATGAAATCAACAGTTTTCACTTACACAAAGCACTCGAGCAATTTGTTAATCAAACACACATTCCAGTCGCTCAATTATCATTAGGTAAAGGGGCATTTAACGAAGAGAACCCCTATTATATTGGCATTTACGATGGCAAAATTGCAGAAGACCAAATTAAAGATTATGTCGATAACAGTGATGCCATTTTAAATATTGGCGCTAAATTAACTGACTCAGCTACAGCCGGTTTCTCTTATGAATTTGATATTGATGATGTGGTTATGCTTAATCATCATAACTTTAAATTGAATGAAACGGTTGCTGAAGATGTGACGCTACCTAGCTTAATTGATGGACTTAATACCATTGATTATCGATATGAGGGCTCGTTCCCTACTTTTGAAAAAGGGACATCAAAAGAAGTCGCATTATCAGATGATATCTTAACGCAATCAACTTACTTTGACATGATGCAACAATTCATTAAAGAGGATGATGTCTTATTAGCTGAGCAAGGTACATCATTCTTCGGTGCGTATGATTTAGCTTTACCGAAAGACATGACGTTTATAGGACAACCATTATGGGGTTCTATCGGTTATACTCTACCAGCTACTTTAGGTACGCAAATGGCTGATCCAAATCGCCGTAACATCTTACTAATCGGGGATGGCTCATTACAACTTACAGTTCAAGAGTTATCTACGATGATCCGCCAAGATATCAAACCGATTATCTTTGTGATTAATAACGATGGTTATACAGTAGAACGTTTAATCCACGGCATGGAAGAAACGTACAATGATATCCGTATGTGGGATTATAAAGCCTTACCTAAAGTGTTCGGTGGCGATAATGTTATTGTGCATGACGTGAAAACATCGAATGACTTACAGAACGTCTTTGACGCCATTAACGCTGCTCCAGAGCAATTACACTTCACTGAAGTCACAATGAAGTGGGATGACGCACCAGCTAAACTTCGCGACATTTCAAAAGCCTTTGCAGCACAGAATAAATAGGTCATCTACAATTATTAAAATAAGCCTGTCGCATGTTCTACCATGTCACAGGCTTTTTTGCATCATATACTCTTTTCATCCAAGTATTCAGAATCAATGACATCTTTCGTGATATCTTGAAGATGTTTTATATCCCATTGACTTTTCTTATCGTTTATTAATCCATGTTGTTGGGCTAATTTCTCATTATAATCATCTAAATTATACACTTCAAAATCATGTCTCGTGTCTTTATTGGTAGGATCCCACTGTTGATAATGATTGACCATACTCGTCCACTTCACATTTTCAATATGTGCACCTTTAGGCGCTTTAACTATATCAAAATTTAGTCTTCCTAATAATTGATTATGTTCATCTCCAGTATTTTGCCCATTCAGAAAGTTACCTAATGAATATGCGACAAGTGTTTGATGATTATCACGCTTACTCTTCACCCATTTAACCGGTTGAATGACATGTGGGTGTGTACCAATGACAACATCTACACCCTCATCCGCAAATAATTGAGCGTATTTCTTCTGTGTCTTATTTGGTGTATGGTGATTTTCATTTCCCCAATGGGCAGACACTATCACTACGTCGCTTTGTTGTTTTGCTTTTTGTATATCCTGTTTAATAGTAGCTTCGTCAAACGTTTTAATTGTGTAAGGATATTGTGATGTCATTTCATTTGTACCATATGTATAACTAAGTAAACTCACCTTAATACCATTCACAGTCATAACTGGTATCGTTTGAGCGTCCTTTTCCGAATTAAAAATACCTGTAAATAAAACTTGTTTATCAAACTTATTCCATGTCTTGAGGTGATTTAGGACACCTTCATCACCTTGATCTAATGAATGATTATTGGCACCATTTACCATATCAAATCCGGTTTCGACAACATCTTGAGCAATCTGACTCGGAGTATTGAAGTTCTTAAATCCTGAAAATGGGCGATCATCCCCACCTAATGGAGATTCTTGATTAATAAATGCAAGGTCAGGTGATTGTATGTCGTTCTTAATATGTAAATACATAGGCTTAAAATTGAATGACCCATCTTGTTGCAGTGCATCATTATAGACAACGGGGTGTATTAAATTATCTCCTACTGCAACCACTGATGCTTCATCAGTAACATCTTCAGCCAGTGCCATGCCACAGAGAATTGCAAAAGTGAAAAATAGTACTAAACAACTAACATAATACTTAATCACAAAGTACGCCTTCTTTCATTGAAGAATTTCAACGTCTTTTATATTCAAAACATATTTTAGTTGAGTTGCATAACATTTATTAACGAACTCTTTAATTTTCATTTTAGACAATTACTAATTTTAATGCAATTTGGATAAGAAAAAATTTTAATATATCATTTAGTTGTATAGTCGATAAATTATTAAGGGAGTTTATAATATGATATTATTGCCATTAAGCTTTGTTATGGGTTGCTTTGGTTATATCTTTAAATTCCATCCACCTACCGAGCGCAATCGTTGGTACGGTTATCGAACAACGAAATCAATGGTCAATGATCGTAATTGGATTAAAGCACAAAAACAATTTGGCATCTATTCTTTAAAATACTTATGGGTGTTATTATTGTTTGGAATTATCGGAGTAGTGATTGAAATTGTAGGTATGATGAGAAGTACTGACATTATCATCATGACTGGTTTAGGCATAGAATTGGTAGTAATGCTGTGGTATATGTTTATTGTGTATTGGAAAGTGGAGAAAGCACTTTAATTTTGACTTTATACAACAAGGTCCTCTACTTCATTCATTTGAAATAGAGGACTTTTCGTTATTCAGTCTCAAATTTTTAATTTCAATCAATGCATTTTAACAATAATTCTACCGACATCACCACCAGCTAATTTATCAAATCCTTCATTGATATCATCTAGAGTAATCACTTCACTAATGAGTGGATCAATGTTTAATCTTCCTTGTTTATATAAACTTATAAAACGAGGAATATCTCTATCAGGAACACAGCTTCCTACATAAGAACCTTTAACTGTCCGTTCTTCTGCAGCTAATGTTACTTGTGGAAATGAAAATTCATCTTTAGGATGAGGTAAGCCCGTTGTTACTGTAGTACCCCCTCGTTTAGTAATTTTATAGGCGACTTGCATTGCTGGAACAACCCCTGCTGTTTCAAATGCATATTCTACTCCGCCAGGCACATATTCTTTAATTTGTTCATCTATATCATCATCACTAGAGTTAAATGTCGCGGTAGCTCCAAACTGCTTAGCTAAATCAAATTTGTCTTCATTAATATCTAATGCAATAATTTCATTTGCACCTGCTAACTTAGCACCAATAATGGCATTTAATCCTATACCACCTAGTCCAACTACAGCAACATTACTACCTGGACGAATTTGAGCTGTATTCATCACAGCACCAATACCTGTAATGACAGCACAACCAAATACTGCTGCACGTTCAAATGGTATTTCATCACTGATTTTTACAATAGAATTTTCAGAGACAACTGCGTGTTCTGCAAATCCAGAGACACCTAAATGATGATATACTTGTCCATCTTCATTAGATAATCGAATACCTCCTTCTAACATTTCGCCTTTTTCATTTGCTTTAGCTCCATTTTCACACAAAGCTGGACGTCCTTCTTTACATGATATACATTTACCACAGCTTGGAATGAAGGTACAAACTACATGGTCACCTTCTTTCACCCTTGTGACACTACTTCCAACTTTTAATACTTCGCCAGTTGCCTCATGACCAAGTACCATTGGTAAAGATCGAGGTCTACTGCCGTTAATTACTGATAAGTCTGAATGGCATAGCCCTGCTGCATGTATTTTTAGCAATACTTCATGCTCATGAGGATCTTCTAACTCTAAGCTCTCAATTTTTAAAGGTTTCGATTCTTTATAAGGTTGAGATGCTTCCATTTCATATAATACTGCTGCTCTTGTTTTCATAATTAAACACTCCCTTGAAAGTCCCTATTCATAATATCCGTCTGTTGATTTTCGAAATTTTGCAAATTGTTCTCCATCGTGGCCAAACCAAATTTGTGCGTTTTTCTCTGCTGCTAATTTTTTTATCTTTTCTACAGAATTTGTCCAACCAACCGAATCATACAAGATACCTGGAGGTTTAAGTGTTGGTTCCATACTTTCTTTCGTATAAATAGCATCTGAGGCGAGAATAATTGTTCCAAGTTCTTCAGTTTCAATTTCTAAGCCAATCATGCCCCATGCATGACCACTGCCAAAATTCAAGACCTTAACGCCATCTACGAGTTTTAAATAATCTTCATCTCGTTTCATAGTCTTCCAAGTTAAATCGTTTTTAATCCATGCGTCTATATCCGCCCATATATACGCACCTTCTTTTTGGTTACGTGCATAAGATTGCATTGTTCCGTTGAGTTCATCGTTATGCACTATGACAGTCGCATTTGTAAAGTATTCAAGACATCCTGCATGATCTAAGTGCAAGTGAGAGGCCACAACAATATCAACATCTTTAGGGTCTATGCCAATTTGTTCAAGTCGATTAGGTAAATGACATGCTTCGTCAGCAAAGTATGGAAACGCTTTTTGTGTTACTGTAATCCAACGCCCATTATCTCCCATAGCATTTGGATTACATGCTGTATCGAATAAAATCTTTGCTTCAGGATGATCAATGAATACAGTATAAATAGGAAATTCATGCATTTCATTAGGCTGATTTGGATTATCCATCGTCGCTTGGTTTGAATTAGCAATCATCAAGTTTTTATCCATCTTCATGCGTCCATTGTCTAGTACGTAAATTTTCATTCTTTGTTTTTTTACATTTACCATGCTACTCATCCCCTTATTAACTTTTGCATGTATTATACATAGATGTTATTTACATTTTACACATAAAAATAATTACTTACAATATTTAAGTATCCTTGTTTGATTTATAAATCAAAACAAGCCTTCCACTTCGTTTGAAATTCGAAATGGAAAGCTCTATTTATGTGCTTTGTCGTTCTACGTTATTTAATTTTAATACATTATTGTTGATTTCAAATTCTGTCTCTTCAAGTAATGCCAATAAATAGTTAATCAATTGCATACCAATGTCATTGACTGGTTGATTGACTGTCGATAATGGAATCTTCAATAAACTAGAAATGGGTTGATTATCATATCCCAAAATGGCGATTTGGTTAGGAATATCTATTTGATGGGCAGTCATAAAGTGCATTAACCCTAATGCCACTTCATCGCTACCTGTAAATATAGCATCTGGTAACTGTTCTTGTCGCAACAATATTTTCCCTATCTGCTCACCATCTTCAATTGTATGAACATTATTAAAAATCCATTCATTTCTAATATCTAGACCATTATCTTTCATCGCTACTCTAAATCCGACATTTCTAGGTTTATTGAAGCAATGATCATAGTAATTATTGTCCGTGCAATAAGCTATGTTTCGATATCCTTTATTAATTAAGTATTGAATGGCATCATACGTCGTTTGACGTTGGGTGGTATGTATAATCTTCACTTTATCAGACTGCATTGACTGATCTGCCGATAAAATAATAGGTCCATATTTCGTATACGTCTCTAAAACCTCTATGTCATTTTCAAGTGCGCCCATTATCACACCAGCAATTTGTCTTTGCTTAAACATATTTAATAATCTTAATTCCTCTTCTTTATCATTATATGTTTGCATAATTAACATATGGTATGGTGTGCCTTTAATTTTTTTATCAATTGCATCAATCAAATACGCGAAATATGGATTCGTAATTCTAGGTACAATGATACCAATCGTATACGACTTGTTAGAACGCAATTGCATAGCGACTGAATTTGGCACATAATCAAGTTCATCCATCGCTTGTTGGATTTTAATTTTCTTATCCTCAGAAATATAAGGATGATGATTTAAATATCTTGAAACCGTCGATATAGATAACCCTGCTCTCTGAGCTACATCTTTTATTGTTGCCATAGTACCACCTTTAATGAAAACATTTTCATTATTGATGATAGGTTGTTCCCTAGTTTTTGTCAATCACTCAAGTTAGATATTTATCAGTTTAAAAAATATTAAAAGCACGGGAGTGGGACAGAAATAATAATTTCTCAAAATTTATTTTGTCGTATCCCCAGCTTGCTTAGCTTGTAGAATTTCTT